>JAOZLQ010000202.1 GCA_029934755.1 Desulfuromusa sp.
GGTTGGGTGTGTCCACTGTGTTACGCAGAGTGTGACCAGTTTGATCCTTTGGATTAAATATATACGCCACTTATTTGAGCTAGTTATGCTTATATTTAAGGCCTACTCTATAGATTTAACTTTAAGTTATTCACTGATGATCTGACCGCCAAAAATATAGATATTGGTATCTGGATGGTGCCATGAATCCTCAGGAAGACCTGCCTTCACGCAAGTTTGCCGAAGAAAAGTTTCTCTGTTCCAACCATATTCGGTGGCGACTTGTGGAAGTAACACCCCCCGATTATGTCCTTTTATGATATAAATTCCGTGGGTGCCAACTTCAATCAGGTTGGTATCGTCAATTTTTTCGAGTGGCGATAAAACGGTAATTTCCAAACTGAAGTTGTCCAGTTCCTCTTGACCCATGGGTTGAAAGCGTGGATCCTGACTTGCTGCAGCGACAGCCATTGTTGCAACTTCACGAAACAGAGGCTGTTGCGACTGAAAATTTCCGATACAACCGCGTAACTGACCTTCCTGTGTAATTGTTACAAAACAGCCGGATTCACTATTGAGGGCTTTTTCTTCTCTTGGAGTCAGGCTATAATCCTCTCCCTTGATCTGGTGAACAATTGCTCCACGGGCAATGTTCAACAAAATTGCTGCATCAGTTTTAGAAAGCATTAAGGTTCCTTCAACATTGAGGGGGGAAGGGGTTGGAATACTACCCTGTATGGGAGTTTTATGTATAGAATATATCATATTTGCCCACTGTTGCTGATTTTTATTCTTTTGTTAACAAGTTGTTCTATGAAGTCAGTGGTTGATCGGAATGATCCCTCATTGGTGAAGGATACATTTAAGCAGGAGAAACAACAGGGTGAAATTCTCTATAATCAGGCCTTGCAGCAGTTAGGTGAGACTTATCCAGAGGCCCTTGAACTTTACCAGCAAGCCCGCACTGCTGAGGCCATGGGAGAGTTAGATAATGCTATCCTAATTTACCACAAAGCAATGCAAAATGCCCCAGAGGACGGACTATTACTGACGGCTCTGGGAATGGCTTATTTGCGCGAAGAGGATATTATCCCCGCTCGGCGTTATTTGCGTAAAGCAGTGAATTTAGATCCAGACTATTATAAATCCCGATTAGGGTTGGGGTATATTTATCTGCAAAACAAACAAATCAAACAAGCAGTGACTCAACTGGAAACCTCCTTATTATTGCTGCCAACCCTTGAAGGAACATTTCTCCTTGGTGAAGCGGTTAAGTTACAAGGTAATTCGCTGAGAGCACGGCAACTTTACCAGATTGTAATTCAGGCTGATAAAGACGGCAAACTGGGAAAAGCGGCAAAAAGCAGCTTGAGGAGCTTATCAAAATGAACCAAAATCATGTCCAATGGTCTTTGGATGACGGTGAAACCATACTCTGGCAGGGACGTCCTGCTCCGCGTTGTTATACTTTTCGCCATTGGCTGCAAGCAACAATCGGGACGATTCTGTTTTTAGCCTGTAGTTTCTGGTTGATGGTCGGTATCCAATTGGTGCGAGTGGAGGGTTATTCCTGGTGGTTAGCACTTGCCCCTTTATTATTGTTGATTGCGGCTTTTTTTGTTGGGCCGGGACAGTTGATTCTGGCGCGCTTACGTTGGGAAAAAATATTTTATGCTTTAACCAATCGGCGGTTACTGGTGCGCAATCGACTTTTCGGTCACAAGATTTCTATCTATCACCTTTGTGATTATAAGCGGTTTAAACAAAAAAAATACGGTCAGAAGTTATCCAGTCTTCGCTTATCATTTAAAGGGAATCCTCCAATTGTCCTGGAATGTCTGGAGCAACCTGAAAATTTTCTGGGTCATTTACCAAAGGAAATAGTTGCCTCTGCCCCTGAGAATTCCGTTTGACTTGCCGGTAAGCAGGTCGTTATGATGCGCCACTTTCTAAAATCTAACTTCAATGGTGATGAATGAATAAAGCTTTTTACCTGGAAACGTTTGGTTGCCAGATGAATGTTGTCGATTCTGAACAGATTGTCGCTCTGTTGAATGATATTGGATATTCCCAGGTTGATTCAGCCGAGCAGGCTGATCTGGTTTTGCTGAATACCTGCTCCGTGCGTGATAAGGCAGAACGCAAGGTTTATGGGCATCTCGGTCGCTTCAAGCCAATTAAAGACAAGCGGCCCGAACTGATTATCGGGGTTGGCGGATGTGTGGCGCAGCAGGAAGGGGAGAAGATGTTGGAAAAGGTTCCCTACCTGAATCTGGTATTTGGAACCCACAACATTCACTGTCTCCCTGAACTGGTTCAGCAGGCTGAGCAGAGTCGGCAGCGTGGTTGTGAGACCGATTTTCAAGATCGTGAAACTCGTCTCAACCTGTTTCCAGAGCGAACTTTTCAGGAAACTGTGACCCGCTTTGTCACCGTCATGCAAGGGTGTGATAATTTTTGTTCCTATTGTATTGTTCCCCATGTCCGTGGGCGGGAAATCAGTCGCCCCAGCCAGGAAATCATTGCTGAAGTCCAAGGTCTGGTTGCTCAAGGGGCGCGAGAAATAACCCTGCTGGGGCAGAATGTCAATTCTTACAATATGAAAGATGATGAGGATGTCTCTTTTGCCCAGCTGTTGCGTCAGGTCAATGCTATTGATGGATTGCAACGGCTACGTTTTGCTACCTCACATCCCAAAGATCTGACCGATGAGCTGATCGATTGTTTCGGTTCTCTGGATAAGCTGTGCAAGCATATTCATCTACCGTTTCAGAGCGGTTCTGATCGTATTCTCAAACTGATGAATCGGGGCTATACCAGGGATGAGTATCTGGATAAAGTAGAACGTTTGAAAAAAGTCTGCCCCGACGTTCGTTTGACGACCGATGTTATTGTCGGGTTCCCCGGAGAAAACGAGGATGATTTCCAGGCGACCCTCGATCTGGTGGAACAGGTTGGTTATGCTGACGCTTTCACATTTTTGTATTCGCCACGAGTTGAAACTGCTGCGGCGAAGATGGTGGACGATCAATCGGCAATGCAGAAACAACAACGCTTTGATCGGTTGCTGAAATTGCAGCAGCAAACCAGCGCTACAATCTGGCAGGCTGATGCAGGCCAAGAGTTATCGGTTTTGGTAGAAGGGGAAAGCAGGCAAGGTGATGGTCAGATGTTTGGCCGGACAACCTGGAACCGGATTGTTAATTTTAGCGGTTCAATAGAGCTAATTGGTCAAATTGTTACGGTTAGAATAACCAAAGTATTTCGAAATTCACATCTTGGGGAACTGGTTTAATCCTCATAAAGAGCAGGAGAAATTAAATGATAGATTTACATAACCACACATTTTTCAGTGATGGTGAACTGGTTCCAACTGAACTGATTCGACGCTATGCCGTTGCCGGTTATACTGCTATAGCGATAACCGACCATGCCGACAAGTGTAATACAAAATGGCTACTTGATAATATTGTCGATGTTGTCGACGAAATTGGTGCAGCAAATAATATCCAGGTTTTGGCGGGGGTTGAGTTAACCCATG
>JAOZLQ010000203.1 GCA_029934755.1 Desulfuromusa sp.
ACTTACGAATTATTGCGTAATCTGGTTATCAAAACCCTGCAAGATCAGGGGCTTGAGCTGCAGTTCGATACGGGCAACAGTGAGATCAATTTTAATACCATGACACAAGAAGAGGCTCAGTCTCTTGTTGCTGAAGATGGTTATTTTGGTGTTGATCAGACTTCGCAGCGGATTGTGGATTTTGCTATCAATGGTTTTGGTCATGATCCAGTAAAATTACAACAGATGAAAGATGCTATTGATCAGGGATTCTCGGAAGCTCAAGATGCTTTCGGTGGGGCCCTGCCAGAAATATCACAACAAACTTACGACGCTATTATGGAAAAACTGGATGCTTTTGCTGCCCAGTTTGAAGAGTAAGGAGTCAATCATGGTCGATAAAATTATTGGTGGTAAGGGATTTGGTCCACTGGGGAATATCAATCGTGCTGGGCAGTCCGGTGCAACTAAAAAATCTGCTGAAACTGCAAAGACAGATCGAGTTGATTTTTCCAGTGCACTGCAAAGTGCCAGCAAAACTCAGGCCGCCAGTTCGACACAGGAAACGGCCCGCGCAGAAAAATTACAGTCGCTTAAAGCGCAGATAGACAGTGGTACTTACAAACCTGATCTTGAAAAAGTCGCTTCAAGTCTTCTGCCTTTTATCATGAAAGGTAGCTGAGATGGCTGCTGCACAAATCAAACTTAAATTGGAAACCCTGCTCGATTTACTTCAGCAAGAACGGGAAATGGCCAAAGCTCTTGATATGTCAGGGTTGCGAGAGGTTGTTGCTGCCAAAGAAGAACTTTTGGCGGGTTTACAGCCACAACCGGAAGATGTGGTTGGTCTGGAAGATTTGCTGAAGCAGGTTGATCAGGAAAATCGCCGTAATGCTTTTCTCCTCTGGACTGGTCTTAACTGGGTTCGTGATCTGATGGGCTTTTTTGGCAAGGCTGCTATGCCCCAAGTTTATGGTGATACAGGCCAGTCCCGGACGTTATCACAGGGCGGCCGGTTATTATCTGGGAAGGTGTAAACAATGGCTGGTGGACTTAATGCGGCACTGAACTCAGGGCGAACCTCTCTGCAGACTAATCAAAAAGCGATTGAAATAACCGGTCTCAATATCGCCAATGTCAATACCGAAGGTTATTCTCGGCAAACTCCTAATCTTGATCCTTATCCCGCTTTAAATTTTGGCGACTTTTTTTTCGGCACCGGTGTCACAGTTGGTTCGGTCGGGCGCTCCCACGATGTTTTTCTCGATGGTCAAATCAAGGATAAAGCTGCCGAGGCTGGATTGGAAAACAGTATGGTCAACACGTTGGCAGAATTAGAACGTGTTGTTGGTATCGGAGATGGGAGTCTGGCAGAGGAATTTGATCAGTTTTTTGATAGCTGGCGACAATTGTCTACTAACCCCGGTGGTGAAGTTGAGCGGCAAATGGTTCTCCAGCGTGGTGAGTTAATCGGTAATGCTTTTGCCAATATTTATAATGAAACCCAGCAGGTTGTAAAGAATATCAACAGCACCGTTACTTCAAAGATTGATGGTGTCAACTTGCGACTTGATGAAATCGCCCAACTGAATAATCGGATTTCAGCAATCGAGGTGTCTGGACAAGAGGCCAACTCTGATCGTGATCGCCGTGATATGCTGCTTAAAGATCTTTCTGAATTGATTGGTGCAAGAGGCTTTGAAACATCAACCGGTACGGTTTCTGTACAGTTATCTAACGGGATGCCGCTGGTCGAAGGGGACAAAGCGACCCATATTTCGGCGGTCTATAATGGGACTGACGTTAATCTGGAACTCGATTTTGGAACCACAAATATTCCTCTTGATCGAACCGCCCTTGGCGGTGAATTTCGTGGTCTTTACGAAGTGCGTGATGTGATGGTTCCCGATGTTGTTAATCGGCTCGATCAACTGGCTTTTACTTTTGCCACGGAAGTGAATGCTTTGCATCGAGTTGGAACTGACCTGGACGGCGACACCCTGCAGAATTTCTTTGTAGAGCCTGCCGCAATTGCTGGAGCTGCTTCATCACTGGAAATGAGTATTTCCTCAACCCATGATATCGCTGCAGGAACCAGTGCTGCTCCAGGTGATAACACGAATGCCTTGTCTCTTCTTCAGCTGGAACAGCAACAGACGATTGGCAATGATACACTGGTTTCTTATTACGGTAAAATTGTCTCCACTGTTGGTGTTGAGGCAGCTCGCAATCGTCAAGCCCAGCAAGGGTATGAAGATAGCTTGATTCAGTTGCAGAACATGCGCGATGGGATTGATGGTGTTTCCCTTGAAGATGAAATGATCAATCTGATGAAATATCAAAAAGGTTTTGAGGCCTCAGCGAAGTTTCTCGCTACAGTAGATGAAATGATGGGAACCTTGCTGACGATAAAAAGGTAGGTAACTTATGAGAGCAACCCAGACGACAACATATCGCAGTCTTCAGTCCTTTCTGGATCGTACCAGTGATAAACTAGCTAGTTTGCAGTTACAAGCTGCAACGGGGAAGCGAATCAATCGCCCTTCAGATGATCCAACCGCGATCAGTCCAATACTGAGTGCTAAAACTCAGATTCAGACTTCAGATCGCTATATCGAAACGATTGAAACAGGACTGGATAGAATTGATGGAGTCGATGGTTATCTTGATGATATTGAGAATACTCTAGTACGACTTAAAGAAATCAGTATTGCTACCGTTAACAGTTCGCTGAGCCAGCAGGATATGTTGACCTATGCTGAAGAGGTAGTTCATCTGAGAGAGTCATTGGTTGCTTCTGGAAATGCACAAATTGATGGCAAATATATATTTTCTGGATTTAGTGAAAAGACCCCACCTTTTGCTGCCAGCGATCCAACCCAGCCGGTTTCTGCGGCTAATCCTATTATTTATAATGGCGACAATGGTTCTGTGGAATTTGAAATTGCACCAAATGAATTGATCGAAGTCAATCTGACTGGGGATGATTTGATGTTTGGTGGAGTCGATATTTTTGCTCTGGTCACCTCCTTGGAAGATGCATTGAGAAATGACGATCAGGCAACGGTTCAAACATTGCTTAATCCGTTAGAATCGGCTGCCGATCAGGTGCGCAGCCAGCGCAGTCTTAAGGGAAACGTCGGACGTCGCTTGGAAGTGGCTCTCGATCATATGGAACAGATCAAAATTGATATGGAAGAATTTCGTTCACGTTTCGAGGATGCCGATATACTGGAAACTATTACCGAAATGCAGAAGCAGCAGCAGAGTTTTGAGGCTGCGTTGAACGTGACTGGGAAAGTTTCAGAACTTTCAATATTGAATTATATTTAAAAATTAGATAGCCACCAAGACACCAAGAACACCAAGGAAATCAAAACCGAAAATCTGATTTCTGGTTTAAAATCAGAAAGAGAAAAGCTTCTCTTGGCGTCCTTGGTGCCTTGGTGGCAAAGAATATTTTTATCAGTGTGTGCGGAGCATCACGGACAACCAGCCAGGAGGCGCATATTTATGTTGGTACTGACACGAAAAGCCGG
>JAOZLQ010000204.1 GCA_029934755.1 Desulfuromusa sp.
GGTGGATAAGGGTGAAAGGGTGAGGTAAGAGCTCACCAGTTCTGGCGGTGACGTCAGAAGCTCGGTAAACCCCATCCGGAGCAAGGTCGAATAGAGGAATGTTTGAGAGTTGTCCGCTCGAGGTTCCTGGGTCTGGCTGCTTGAGGCCGTTGGCAACAGCGGCCCTAGATGAATGATTATCGCTCTACTGCGGGTAACCTCAGTGGAGAACAGAACCCGGCTTACGGACTTCTTTGGCCACTATTTTTGCGGCAGTATGATATTATCATGCTGCCGCTTTTTTCTTGAACGTAGCACCGATTGAATATACTAGCCGGAGGAGCCCGTAATGCCATTAAGTTTTGACCGCAGCAATGGTGAGATAGATGAACTTATTGATCTTCTGATGCGTAAGACTGAGGTTCATCATCCTGATATGATTCGTGAAATGATCTTGGGGGCCCTGAAATCAGGCCAGGAAAATGACTATCTGGCGGATCAAAAGCTGATGCGCACGACGATGAAGGAGATGCGCTATACCAATAAGGTATTTGCACCATACCGGGATCGAAAGAAAGTGACGGTGTTTGGTAGTGCTAGAACTTCTGCAGATGAACCAATTTATAAAACCTGTGTAAAATTTACCCGTATGCTGGCCGAACGAAATTATATGGTTATCACCGGAGGTGGACCAGGAATTATGCGGGCAGGCAATGAAGGTGCCGGGGTGGAAAATTCTTTCGCTGTCAATATCCGACTCCCTTTTGAGCAGGATACTAACCCGGTGATGGACCAGGATGAAAAAGTCATCACCTATAAATACTTTTTTAATCGTAAGGTCGCTTTTCTCAAGGAAGCAGATGCTGTTGTCATGTTCCCGGGGGGATTTGGAACCCTGGATGAAACCATGGAAATTATGACTTTAATCCAGACTGGAAAAAACCCGCCAATTCCGCTGGTGATGATTGATGATGATGGTGGTTATTGGGAAGATTGGTTGGATTTTTTGAAGGATAGCTTGCTCCAGAGGGGATTGATCTCTGGTGAGGATTTTGCATTGTTCTCTATCACTCGTGACCCGGCTGAAGCAGTTCAGGTCATTGATGATTTTTACCGTAACTATCATTCGATGCGGTTCGTTAAAGATAAGATGATTATTCGTCTGAACAAGGTGCTCGATTCAGACCATCTACAAATTCTAAGCAGCGAATTTGGGAAAATTCTAATTCCAAATGGGAAAATGAGTTTATGCTCTCATTTGCCCGAGGAAGATGACCAGCCTGATTTAAAACATCTTCCGCGCTTGGCAGTTGAATTCAATCTGCGCAGCTACGGTTTGCTTAAATCCTTTATCCGTCGGATCAATTCTTTTTAGAAAGTCTCCAATGTCTATTGATACAAGTCTGCCGATCAGCCGTCTAACTGCACATTTGCCACATCAGGATTTACGCCAGATGCTGCGATTGGTGCGTTTGCTGTTTCGATTGGGCCAATCAACAGCATATCGGAGCAGAGTTTTTCCAGAGCTTCCGGACATTGCCAAGTTTGATCCCGGTCATGCAGCATTGATGATGGGATATGATTTCCATTTGACCGCCAATGGTCCACGACTGATTGAGGTGAATACCAATGCCGGTGGTGGTTATATCGCCTGGCTGAGTGAGCAGTTGGCTGGTAAGGTATCACCCCTTTATTTGTCCAACCGTTTTCAGCAACGCTTGCTACAAAGTTATCTGCAGGAATGGCGCGATTTCTCTGGAGGTGATGAACCATTAAAGAGGGTTGTCGTGGTTGATGAAGATCTTGAACAGCAGGCCCTTCTTCCTGAAATGGTGGGGTGCTGTAACTGGTTGGAACAGCATGGAATTAAAGCTGATGTTGCTTCGCCAGCAGAACTTCAGGTTCGCTCTGGTGGCGTATATTTGCACGATGAAAAAATTGATCTGATTTATAATCGTCATTGTGATTTTTTTCTTGAAACAAATTTACTCTCAGAGTTGAAATTAGCTTATTTGGCCGGTCATGTTTGCCTTTCTCCAAACCCGTTTGCCTATGGATTACTAGCTGATAAGCGGCGGATGATTCTCTGGTCTGATCCGGTAGCTCTGAAAAATTTGGAATTGCCACATCAGGAGAGAGCATTGTTACTTGAAATGGTTCCACCCAGTTTCTTGTTAGCTGAGCAGGATCAGGATGATGTCTGGTCGCGACGTAAAAAGCTAATATTTAAGCCTGTCACCAGGTTTGGCGGTCGTGGTGTGCTGATGGGAAAGGGTATTACCAGAAAACGTTTTGCCGATCTGGATTCTGCAACAACTTTAGTGCAAGAAGTTGTTGCCCCATCGGTAGAAACCTCTGCAAGTGGTGTGGAATTTAAAATGGATTTGCGGCTGTTCGTTTATCGCGATCACCTGCTTGGGGTAGGGGCCAGATTATATCAAGGGCAAGTCACAAATTTGCGAACCGAAGGAGGGGGATTTGCACCTGTCAGGATTGTTTGAAGCTACTTAAAGATTGAAAAATAACCCCGAATATTTTCCCTGAGTTTCATTGTCATTTAATTATTCATATTTTTGCCCATTATGCTTAAGCCACCCCCCTACATGTCGCCCACCGGGATCATGGTGAGTCCAATGAATAACACCCCCTTCAGAATTCCATTCATATTCACCGAAGAACTGGACTGCATCGCCTTTTTGTAAAGTCTTTATCTTTGGGGCCAAATCAATGTTGTGTGCAACCAATAAAGACTGGCCAGAAGGCAGACGTAAGATGAATCTTTGATGACGACTGCCTTTATTATCATCACTGAGAATATATTTAACATTCCCTGACCCGCTGATTTGTATGTCACTTAGTTGGTTCTGATATGCATCCGTAACCGCTTGATTATTCTGTGTGCTTTTCTCAGTCGAGGTAGAAAGGATCTCCGGGTTATTTTGTATATATCCATAGGCTGCAACGCCTATTAGTAATGCAATAACTAGTTTCTTCATTTTGGCATTCAGATACTTCATTTCGACTCCTAACTGTTGGGGCCCGACAGCTAAGAATCCTTAGCACACCACAAAATTAGCATAATTCTACGGAGGGGTTTTTTATCCGTGTTCTAACTTGATAACCAAGCTTCTGCTTCTGCTTTTTGGTCTCGATTAAAAGCTTTAATTTCTAGACTTGGGAGCAAAGCTCCCTCAAATTCACTTACTTTTTTTATCCAAATCTTGTCTGTTATTACCGCTGTCCGGTTAAACTTTTTTATAAGCCCAAACAGTGAAGGCAGGCGAGAAAATTCAACGGCAATTGCACCAAGCGACGGAAAATGGAAATCAGTGATTTCGTATAACATTTTGCCATTTATAATATCTTTAGATTTTCTGGTCAGTTCATCTAGAGCAACTTTCATCTCTTCAGTATTTAATTTTCCACTCAGTTCAATGTCTAAACGATTTATGCCATTAGGGATGATTTTAAACATAAATGCTCCTCTTCTTGAATGAGTTAATGTCTG
>JAOZLQ010000069.1 GCA_029934755.1 Desulfuromusa sp.
TCGAACAGATCCCTAAACTTAACAAATTGACCATGAACCTTGATGTTCAAGCTCTCTTGAATGATTACAGTAAATTCTTCACAAAGAAGGGCTTCATTTTTTTTAGCCACAAAAAAATAGAGTTTATGGTCAAATGCTTTTTGAATCAGTTTGGTCTTGCCAATTCTCCGGCGTCCGACAATAACTGTCATTTTGGATGACACCTGTGACGTTTTTTCAATCCGTTGCAGTAGGTCGAGTTCTTTTTCCCGATTGTAAAATCGCATAAAAAGTTCACCTGTCTAGCATGTTTGGGTAATAGCGGTTACTGTAATGCGTATTGCAGAGTCTTGTCCAGTAAATATTCTAGAATATCTTTTTCAATATAGTACTTCATGTTGGTAATAACCTGGGATCAGCGCAGTGCCTTTGCAAGCTCTAACTCTGCTGTGTGCTGAATATAACCATGCATTTCCATAACTCCAAATACCATATTCCATGGTTATTGATTGAAAAAAGCGGATTCAACTACCCGTGCAAAATTGTATTTAAAACTTGAATCCGGGCCTGAGAATTAGCACCTATTTGTCGAGTTTATGAAAATCCAGCGATATTGAATTGATGCAATGACGTTTGCCCGTTGGTCTTGGGCCATCGTCAAAAACATGCCCTAAATGAGATTCACAACGGCTGCAGATCAATTCATTGCGGGTCGTAAAAAAGCTGCGATCAACGCGGGTGGTAACATTTTCCTTAGCAATCGGTTGATAGTAGCTAGGCCAGCCAGTTCCCGAATCAAATTTGTGATCGGAATGGTAAAGATCGTTACCACAAGCCGCACATCGATAAACACCGCGTTCTTTGTTTTTGAGCAATGTTCCAGTAAAGGCTCTTTCTGTCCCCTCTTTACGCAGGACATGATATTGCTCTGACGTTAGCAATTTTTTCCATTCAGACTCACTTCTCATCACTTTTTTGACAAGAATATAATCTCCCTGCTTTGCAGAATATAATTTGATTTCTCCTGATTTAAGGGTGTTTTGTGCCATTTTTTCTCCTTTTGCGGCAAATCCATTCACAGACAGCAGCAATAATGTGGCTTGGGATGTGATGAATAAAAGTGCTTGTCTCCTGTTCATAATCTATCTCCCTTTATTCTTGAGTGTTTTATCTGGGAAGATTACCTTTTTTGTCATTGTAACACTTTTTGTAAATTGACATTCAACGCCAGAAATTTCTGAAGAAAAACAAATTAGAATCGCTGACAACAAATCTCATCTTTGCTACCATTCTGAAAACACAATCAAGACTTTAAAAGGAGATGGTCATGCTAAACAAATGGAAAGTTTTACCCCTGCTCGTTGTTTTTATGTTGTTCTCTACAACTTCTTTTGCCGATGAACTCTTTTCTCTGAAGGGCGGTTATCAACTGCTTAGCCCGGAAGGTTCTATTGCAGGATCCGGAAATGGTGTAGAGCAAGAGGTTGATTTAGAAAGAGATCTAGATCTGGATGACAGTGGGAATGTAACTGCAGAAATTGCTTTAAAATGGGGGAGTTCCCATTTCTCCTTCAATTATCTGCCGATCAATTTTTCCGGAACGGGAATTTTGACTGTTTCAGGTGAATATAACGGTCAAATATTCAGTGCGACCGATACTGTAAAAACTGATTTGGATATTGATCTCTATGATATCGGCTACACCTACTACTTGATTAACTTTGATGATTTGCCAACTCGTTTTCAATTGGGACTCGAACTGGCCGTTAAGATTGCCGATGTGGATGCCACCTTTAATGATTTAACTCAAGGGTTTATTGAATCCGAAACGACCACTTTAGCGATTCCTACCCTTGGCGTACGCACCCGGATTGCTCTGGCTGACTTTCTGGGAATCACCGGACGAATCGGTTACATGGAATTTGATGACAATCATTTTCTGGATGCTGAGGCACAGCTCGAATTTTCACCATTTCCGATGGTTGGTCTTTATGCGGGAGTGCGCTATTTTGATTTGAAAATTGATGAGGATGATGTCTTTGTCGAAACTAAATTTTCTGGCCCTTTTGCAGGACTATTGATTCGTTTCTGATCACTTGAAAGCAAATGATCAATAGAGAAAGCCCATTCTGAAATTCAGATGGGCTTTCTCTTATTTTGATTAGTACTAATCAGGTAGATTTTTGCAAGTTTTCTAGTCGTAGGATAATCGGGTTTCCTCATCCGTTAACGTTGGCTGAACAATCTCATCCCACTTTGGATCCTCCCATGTTTGCAGCTGAGTGTGCATATTGAGATATTTTTGTGGGATGGGATGAGTTCCATAGACGACTTCGAGGCCATATCTTGTTTTGATAAAGTCGTGGAAATAGGTGATATGCGGGCAGGGCGGGTAGCCGACGACAAGCCCAGTTGCCAGATGTATCGCTTCTGCTCCGTTATTCTTCATTTCTTCCACAGCATATTCAACATTTCCACCGGGACAACCATCACAGCTTGTATAGCCAACAACCTCAACATCCATATCTTTGTAACGGCTAAATGCACCTTCTCTGTTGCGCAATGATCTGAAACATTTCCCTCCTGCACACCTGCGATACCGGTCACAGATGATGATTCCAATCTTGGTTTTTTCCATGGCAGATCCTCTTTCATTGAGGCTAATAGGTTCAACGTGTGGCATCGTTGTTTTTAGATAAAAACATAATTAGTGAATCACTTCCGGCCGATATCTCTCATCTTCCAGTCGGGCCAATATCTCTTGGATATGTTCTGTCCCACGGGTTTCCAAGTCAAGAAGAATCTCTGCTTCACCCGGAGGAAGGGAAGACTTATGTCGATCATGACTGATTTGGAAGATATTGGCTTTAAGTTCACTGAGAATATTTGTCAAATGAGCCAGAGCGCCGGGCATATCGGCCATCTCCAAACGTAATTTAAGATAATGTCCTTCTGCTAACATCCCCTGTTCAATGACCCGAGGTATGCTCTGCACATCCAGGTTCCCTCCAGAGAGAAGGCATACGGTGTTGCCTTTGTGGATGGTTTTTAAACCGTAGAGCAATGTTGCCAGTCCAACTGCTCCAGCTCCTTCGACAATCAACTGTCCTTGTTCCATTAAACTGACAATGGCTCTGGCAATAGCTTCTTCATTAACGGTAATAATTTCATCAACGTATTTTTCGATGATCGGGAAGGTTAGTTCACCAATTTTTTTAACGGCAATTTCTTCAGCAAAGGTGTGGCGGCGGGTAGACAGGTATTGCGGGTGACCATTGCGCAAAGCTAGAGAAGCGCTGGCAACACCTGCGGCTTCAACACCGATAATTCGCACCCCTGGTTTTTTAGACTTAATGGCAGTGGCAACTCCAGCAATCAATCCACCGCCCCCAATTGGTACAAGTAATGTATCAAGTTCTGGTAAATCTTGAAGTATTTCTAAGCCGATAGTTCCCTGTCCTGCCATGATCAGTTCGTGATCAAAAGAAGAGACATAAAGAAGCTTCTCTTTTTCTGCTAACTGCTTTGCATAGGCCTCAGCTTCATCGCAATTATTGCCATATAATTCGATTTCAGCACCATATTCAAGAGTTGCTAATTCCGTTGCCACTGGAGTTCCCTTGGGCATGATGATACGACAGGGACAATGATGCAGAGCGGCCGCGTTGGCTAATCCCAGTGCATGGTTGCCCGCTGATGCGGTTATAACGCCTGCAGCTAATAGCTCTGCTGGTTGTTGGGACAGGAAATTATAAGCACCACGAATTTTGAAAGATCCGGTATGCTGAAGGTTTTCACATTTTAAATAGAGTGGTGTCCTCATCAGTTTTGAGTAAAAAGGTGAATGGATCAACTCTGTATGGCGAATAATCCCTTGCAGGTTTTCTGCTGCCTGGTCGATTAGTTGTGGTGTCAGCATTGCTCGCTCCTATGAGAAAAATCGGGATCAGAAAGAGAAAGTTTAACATAGATACTGAATTCCGCTGATTTAGGTTGGGAATATCTGATATTATAGTTTTGATTTACTATTTGAGGAGACTTTTCGATGACAGATGATTCCATTCAAGAAGAAGCTTTGATCCCGCGCCTGCTGGCAAGCAACGCTCTGCGAGCCAATCTGAGTAAGCATATGGATCTGAATAAGATGGCGGATGCCAAGGCATCAATGATTATGACTGTTTCTTCCCTGGTGATTACCATTACCTTGACCCAATATGACAAACTTGCACTGATTACTACCCTGCTATTAGCCATTTCTGGAATAATGGCCGTGATTTTTTCGATTTTAGCGATTATTCCACCATTTCATGTTACCGATCATACCAATCTGTTCTACTTTCGTTCCTTTAGTGACCTCCCTGAAGAGGAGTTTAAAAGACAATTTTTAGAAACTATTACCAATAGAGAAAAGCTCTATGATGCTTATTTCCATGAAATTTATTACTTGGGTAAATATCGCCTGACACGTAAATACGGGCTGATTCGCAATGGTCTGTGGAGTCTTTTGATTGGTTTGGTCGGTGCAACTGTGTCAGTCCTATTACAGCATCTTCCCCTATGAATTTAATCCTGCTGGATAAAGAAGATTTTGTTGGCCAGCATCGAGTGCGACTATCTGGCCGTCGCCAAGAGCATATTGTGAATATTCAACGCGCTACCATTGGTGATGAATTGCGTGTTGGAAAGCTTAATGGATTGCTGGGAACCGGGGAGATTGTTAGGCTGGACGAAGATGGTCTGGAAATAGAGATTCAACTTGAACAGCAGCCACCAACACCACTACCAATTACTCTATTGCTGGCATTACCTCGCCCTAAAATGTTGAAACGGATATTACAGAGTGTGAGTTCTTTGGGGGTGAAAAAGATTTATCTGCTTAATAGTTACCGGGTTGATAAAAGTTATTGGAACAGTCCACTTTTGCAACCTGAAAAACTGACGGAACAACTGATGTTGGGTCTGGAACAATCTCGCGATACTGTTTTGCCAGAAATAAATTTGTGTCCACGCTTCAAGCCATTTGTTGAGGATGAATTGCCGGAGATATCCCGGCATACACTCTCGTATGTTGCTCATCCGGGAGCTGAAACTGCTTGCCCTCATAGTATCAGCCAAAAGGTCACTTTAGCTATTGGCCCAGAAGGAGGTTTTATCCCCTACGAAGTTACAAAACTGCAAAACTGCGGGTTTCTTCCAATCCATTTGGGTGAACGAATTTTACGCGTTGAAACTGCTGTCCCTGTGCTACTCTCACGGCTCACCCCCTAACCAAAATAAAAGTACTGAATGAAAAATAAATTTCCCTTGATTTACCTATTATTGATATTGCCGCCATTATTCTGGGCTGGCAATTCGGTACTCGCCCGTGGAGTGGCTGAATTGATTCCACCAGTTGCCATGTCTTTCTGGCGTTGGGTGATTGCTTCGGCTATTTTGCTCCCCTTTACTTGGAAACAGGTTTTGAGGGATTGGCCAAAGATCAAAGAAGCCTGGAAAATTATATTTTTTCTCGGTTTATTCGGTATTGCTTCGTTCAATACCCTGCTCTACACAGCAGCCCATAGCACTACCGCCCTCAATATTGCGTTGACTCAATCAGTGATGCCAGTGGTGATTGTCGTGATCAGTTTTGTCCTGTTCCGTGATCGTATCTCCCTTTTCCAGCTATTTGCTATCACCCTTTGTACATTTGGAGCCGGTTATATTGTTATCCACGGTGAGTGGCAAAGGTTAGTGCAGCTTGAATTTGTTCTCGGTGATTTGTTGATGTTGTTAGCAGTTTGTCTTTATGCTTTATATTCTGTTTTACTGCGTAAGCGTCCAGATATCCACCCCATGAGCTTTTTAACCACAACCTTTGCCGTTGGGGTGGTGCTGCTATTACCATTATATCTTTGGGAAGCACAACAAATGCCACCCCTGCAATTAACCCGGCCAGTGGTTTTCAGCCTGCTCTATGTTGCTTTTTGTCCATCAATTTTAGCTTATCTATTTTGGAATAAAGGGATTCATGAAGTCGGAGCGAATCGAGCTGGGTTGTATATCAATCTGATCCCCTTATTTGCCTCATTGCTTGCAATTTTGTTTCTAGGGGAACGTTTTCAGGATTATCATCTGATCGGGATTATCCTGATTGCCAGTGGACTGCTTCTGTTTAACCTGCCACTGAATCGTTCTAGGAGGGTTTAATCGATGACCTTGGAAGACTGGGGCTGGTCTCCATTTTTTATAGAGAAGTTTCAATCCTGGGAAAACTCTGGATATCTACCTGCCCGAGTTATTCGCGGAGAAAAAAATTATTTCCGGGTCTGGTCTCTTCAGGGCGAATTAACTGTCCGCTTTACTGGAAAAGTTCGCCATAAAGCGGGTGGTCGTGCCGATCTTCCTGTTGTCGGTGACTGGGTCGTCATCGAACGACAACCTAATCAACGCGGGATAATCCACGCGCTGCTGGAACGCAAAAGTTCCTTCTCTCGCAACCTTCCTGGAACCCGAAAAGGCAAAGAACGAATTGAGCAGCAGGTAATAGCCGCAAATGTTGATCTGATTTTCATCGTCAGTGGGTTGGATCGTGATTTTAATCTACGTCGGATTGAACGGTACCTGACCTTAGTCAGCAGTAGTGGTGCCGATGCAGTGGTTTTGCTCAATAAAACTGATTTATGTGAAAATCCGGAAGATAGCAAAGCTTTGGTCGAGACGATTGCTGGAAATAGTCCCGTACATCTTTGTATGGCCCGCCATGCTGAACAGCTCGATATTCTTTTTGATTACATGCAACCGGGAAAAACAATTGCCATGCTTGGATCTTCTGGGGTTGGGAAATCGACCATTCTGAACGGGATGCTCGGTGAAGAACGGCAGAAGATTGGTGCCGTCAGTCAATCCGATGGGAAAGGGCGCCATACCACTACCCATCGGGAACTTATCCTGTTTCCCAATGGTGGGATCCTGATGGACAATCCCGGCATGCGGGAATTGCATCTTTGGGGGGACGCGGATGACCTGGCTGAATCATTTTCTGATATCGAAAATTTGGCAGCCAGTTGCAAGTTCAGAAACTGTCGACACAAAACTGAACCAGGGTGCGCTGTTATTAAAGCAATTGAAAACGGGAACTTGAATTCAGAGCGTCTTGCCAGTTATCATAAGCTGAAGGATGAGCTATCAAATCTGAATCAACGAAAAAAATAAATTCTGAGCATGATATTTAGAATCAGTTTTCAATCGAGGCACTTGCAAAACCCTTTAACTTCGAGTAACCGTCATTCCCGCGCAGGCGGGAATCCAGAGGTTTGCTGAGTTCGTCAAAAAACTGGATCCCCGTTTTCACGAGGATGACGACTTTTGCAAGAGGCCCAATCATTTTCTATTTTTTCTGTCTAGGTGGAATATTTTGATGTTGCGCCACGGGTTACTGCTTTTTATCGGTCTTATTTTTCTGCTGCCTTGTCAGGTGGGAGCAGCCGATATCAGGGTTGGGATTGACAACAATCCTCCGTTAACCTTTATTGATGAACAGGGCGTGGCCAGAGGGTTATTTCCCGATCTTCTGCAGCAAATTTCAAGAACTAAAAATTGGTCAATTGAATATATCCCCTGTCAGTGGCAACAATGTCTGGAAGCTCTCTCCTCTGGTGATATTGACATGCTGCCTGCCATTGCCTATACGGAGCAGCGGGCGGCCAAATTTCATTTTGCTGATGAAGTTGTCGTGAGTAGTTGGGGGCAAGTTTATCATCGTAAAGATAATAAATTTTCTTCGATTTTAGAATTGGCGGGAAAAAAAGTAGCCGTTCTGAAAAAAGATGTTTACGTCGTCGGCGAGCAGGGGCTACTTCAGGTTGCCGACAACTTTGGTATTCAAATTAACTATGTAGAAGTATCCTCTTATCAAGAAGCTTTCACCCTGCTTAAAGAAGGTGCGGTCGATGCGGCTATGGTGGGTCGCATTTACGGCGTAAAAAACAGACAAAAGTTCAATTTTCTCCCTTCACCAATCATGATCAAGCCTATTCAGGTGCGCCCTGCCTTTTCGCCACAAACTTCAAAGCAGTTTGCCGTTGAATTTGATCAATTACTGCATGGTTGGAAACTGTCGACAGATTCTATCTATTATCAGCTTCTTGATAAGTGGATTGGTGAAAAAGTCTCTGTAATATTCCCAAAATGGCTGAAAACAGTCATGTATTCATTGACGGCAATTTTGTTCCTGCTGTTAATCATCACCCTTTGGACCCGTAAGCAAGTTAAAATCAAAACTCAGGAGCTGTTAGAGCGTCAGCAACAATACCGGATATTTTTTGAAGAGTCCCATTCTGCCATGTTGTTGATTAACCCCGGAACCGCAGGAATTGTTGATGCCAACCCTGCCGCCTGTCAGTTTTATAAATACAACCGTGATCAGCTGAAAAAAATGTATATGTGGCAGATCAACCAATTGGGAGAAGCTGAAACCTGTAAAAGATTGGCTCAGGCAAAAAAGCAAAAACATCAACAATTCGAGTTTATCCATACTCTCGCCGATGGTGAAAATGTCCCAGTGGAAGTTTACAGAAGTCCAATTCAAGTTAAGGGGCAGACTTTACTCTACGCAATTATCCACGATATTAGTAAAAGGAAAGTGGCTGAACAAGCCCTTGAAGAGCGCAATCAGTTCTTACAGTCGGTGATTGATGGAGTTTCAGATCCGCTAATGGTGATTGGGCTGGACTACCAAATTTTGCAATTAAATAAGAGTGCCAGTAGACAACAGACAGATAGTTCAATTGATCGAAAAGACTTCACTTGCCATCAGCTATCTCATGGATCAAAAGTCCCTTGTGGTGAAGATGATCACCCTTGTCCATTACTGGAAGTCAAAGAAACCGGCTTGCCGGTAACAATGATCCATCGTCATAAAACCGATCAAGGCAAGCGAATCTTTGAGCTTAGTGCTTCCCCACTTTTTGATGTTAATGGTGATGTCTATGCCATTATCGAGGTAGCGCGTGATATTACCGAACGTTTACAGATAGAAGATCTCCTTAACGAAAATGAAAAACGGCTGCACCATCTGGCTCACCATGATGCCCTTACCAATCTACCCAATCGACTCCTTTTTGAAGATCGTTTAAAACAGGCACTGAGCAAAGCTCGTCGCAGTCGAAGGCAGGTGGCCTTGTTCTTTCTTGATCTGGATCATTTAAAGGAGGTGAACGACAATCTTGGGCACGATTATGGTGATCTTTTGCTGATCGATGTTGCGAAACGTTTACGTAAGTGTGTCCGTGAGGGTGATACGGTTGCTCGGATGGGTGGGGATGAATTCCTGGTTTTACTCGAAGATATTGAATCAATTGAAATGATTGAAACCATGGCCCAGCGTATCTGTAATTCCCTGTCTCACGAGCTAAGAAAAAATGATTTCACCCAGAAAATCAGTGCAAGTATCGGGATCAGTATTTACCCAGAGGATGCAACAACAAGCCAAGAAATGATGAAAAATTCTGATCTGGCTATGTATCGGGTGAAAAACTCCGGCAAGGCAAACTATCAGTTTTACTCAGCGCCTCAAGGTCGATTTTTGTTCGAGTAGGTGGTTATGTATTTAAATCATAACTTGCTACACTCATTTTTCAGCAGTATCTAGCATTGTTTTAATCTACAACGACGCTCTAAAACCCACCGTCTTTAATCCTTAATTCTTAATGAATAGTTGCAAGACTGATTCATCGCTTTTGCCTTCCGTTTTTCCAATACAAGCAAATGATTGACTAAATATTCAATGTATTTTATGTTTGCATTCGTGTACTAGTACGTAAGTACACGAAAATATAAACCGTTACTTTTTATGAGTGTGATTAGATCAGAACAATTTATTAAAGAGGAGAGAGAATAATGAAAAAAATCATGGGATTTATCGCCTGCCTGCTGCTGATCGCTTCTTCTGCTATGGCTGCCGACACCATCAAGCTTGGCGCCTTCTTTGATCTGTCAGGTCGAGCCGCTTTTATCGGCACTCCAACCAAACTGGTTGCTGGAATGGTGGTCGATAAGATCAACTCTGAAGGGGGTATTAACGGCAAGATGCTGGAGCTGACAATTGCCGACACCGAGGCCGATCCAGCAAAAACTGCGTCCATTGCGAAAAAATTTATCTACAAGGATAAAGTGGTCGCGATTATTGGCCCAACCCTGACTGATACCGGTATGAACGTTAAAAAAGTTGTCGATAAAGGACAAATCCCGATATTTATGACTGTTGGTGGCGATCCGGTCATCATGGGTGGAAAATTCGGCCCCTACAAATGGGTGTTTAAATCTCCCCAACGCTCTAGTATCGCGGTCAAGCGGATGTTTATGTACCTCAAGGAAAAGGGCTTGACCAAGGTTGCCCTCCTTTCCGCGGCTGATGGTTTTGGCAAAGACGGTGCCCGCTGGATGACAAAACTGGCTCCTGAATACGGTATTGAACTTGTTGCCCATGAATCCTTTGGTACCCGCGATACCGATATGACCGCCCAGCTGACCAAAGTCAAAAATAGCAACCCACAAGCGCTGCTTGCTTGGACAATTGGCCCGGCGGGATCAATCATCGCCAAAAACAAAGTACAGCTTGGTATTGATCTACCGCTGTTCCAATGCCACGGACTGCCTGATCCCAAATATATTGAACTGGCCGGTGCCGCCAGTCAGGGAGACCGGATGCCCGCAACCAAGCTGATGGTTGCCAGTGAATTAGCGGACAGCGATCCGCAGAAAGCGGTTATTCAGGAATTCATCAAGCTATATAAAGAGAAGGGCTATGATAAACAATTCCCGATCAATACCCACTCAGGGTATGCTTGGGATGCCATCATGATTGTCGCTAATGCCATTAAAAAGGTGGGTACCGACGCTGAAGCATTGCGTAAAGAGATCGAAAGCACCAAAAACTATGTCGGTATTTCTGGCACCTACAACATTACCGCCGAAGATCATAATGGTCTGGACGTCAATTCAATGGTGATGGTGCAGGTGAAAAATGGTAAGTTTGTATTGGCTGAGTAATCATAAAACCCGTATTCCGGGGACACGCAGTAAATAGATGTCCCCGGAATACTTCCTCTCCTCATTGACCCACCAATGCTGAAAATGATACCACTCAGCGCAGAACGATAAATACC
>JAOZLQ010000205.1 GCA_029934755.1 Desulfuromusa sp.
ATCCGCCTTTTTTGGTGCTGCCCACTGTGACCACTGATGCTTGCCACTAATGATAAAATCATATGGCTTACCGACCAACTCCGCCGCTATGGCACGTTCCTGTTCCAGATCATCCAGATATTTCAGAAACAGCATCCATGACGATTGCTCGGTGTAATCAAGCTCCGAAGAGCAGCCCGCCTCTTTCCAGAGAACATCATCAATATTTTTAAACGTTTGGGTAAACATAAAATCCCTCCAGTGAATTTTGATATGGTCATGATATAGAAAATGCAGTCATTTTTACATGATTTTTCCTGATTAGCATTTATCTCCCACTAAAAAAATATGATTTTTATTTTTGCTCCTTCCCTCTTGATGGGGGAAGGTTGGGATGGGGGTGGATTTGTTGCTATTCGCCCCTCTCCCTAACCCTCTCCCACGCCGGGGAGCGGGAATTACAGCGGAAAATTTGTTCTGATTGGTTGATTTTTTGCCAAAATTTTGAGCTGTGAACCTTGCCATAATTATTTGAATCAGTTAGTTTCGGGCAGTCATTTTTGTTTAAAGAACCTATCCATGTGAGGCGCCATCTGTGAGAAAAGATTTAAAGAAGTTTATCATTTACGCCATATTTGTTTTTGTGACCGGATTTTCGGCGTTTTTCTACTATGGATATTATCAGTCATCACAATATGATGGCACCGTTGTCCCTTATATTCAGGAGATGCTACCAAAACTCTCAACGTGGGATCCTGCCACAGTTAAACAATTTATGGCTCCAGCGGTTTTGAGAACCGTGACCGATGAAGATCTGACCAGTATTATGGGGGCATTGGCGGGAATAGGGGAACTTGAAAGCATCAAGGAGATGAAATTTAAGAAGCGGGCAACCGGGGGAGCAGGTGATCTGGTGCAACAGCCGGTGATCACTTACACCGTGACGGCGCAGTATTCAACCGGAGAAGCAATCGTAACGATCAGCCTTCTTGATAAAGGGAGTTCTTACGATGTTTACCACTTTAATTTTGAATCGGAGGCACTGTTTAAATAATTATTGGGTTGGCTGAGATTGCTGACTTTATGAAGAGTACGATGGCTAAGCAAAATTTCTGCTTAGCCATCTTTGAAAAACCAGATTATTCTTTTGGTAGTGGGATAACAAATACTGGCCGGGTTGATTTTTGTAATACTTTTTCGGCAACACTTCCCAAGAAGGCGTGTGTCAGTACCCCTTTACCATGGGTCCCCATGACAATCAGATCGACATCCAAGCGGTCGGCGGTTTCGAGAATTTGGGAAACTGGGTGACCAATAACAACTTCTGTTCCAGAAAAACGGGCTAAATCTTCCGGAAATTTTTCGAGTTCCTGTTTCGCAAAATCGTCCAGAGTCTTTTTCAATTGATCCTTGGCCTTTCCCCGGTTCTTTTGCTCAAGTTCTTCTAGTTTGCCCTCTCCCAGTATTGAAGAGATATAATTGTGCATGGTGCTATCAACCTCTGGGAGTACATGTAATAGGTAAATTTTGGCATCATTATGTCGGCCAAGCATGACCGCGTGCTTAAAGGCAAATTTTGAATTGGGAGTTAGATCGGTGGGTACCAGGATGCGATTATAAAATGGTAGCATAGTTGTCCCTCTATCGGAAAAGAGTTGATAAAATAAAAAACCTTTAGCGGGTTTTTCTTCTACATAGATTATAGCTTATTTCCTGTCGATTGCATTTACTTGTTGAGAGTGACCCTCTAAGATAACATCTTTATAGATCTATCAAATTTCTGTGGAAACTACGATGCGAAGAAAATATAAACGGGTAAAAAGCGCAGATGTCCCTGATCTTTTACACTCTGGGGCAGCGATTATTGATGTCCGTCGTCCAGAAGAATGGCAATTGACCGGGATTGTTGCAGAAAGTGCATTGTTGACATTTTTTGATGCTCAGGGGCACAGTCAACCGGGAGAATGGTTGCAAAAGCTCAAGGAATTAGCCCCCGATGATTGTCCTCTGGTTCTAATATGACGTACCGGACGGCGAACCAGTCTGGTCTGCGAATTCCTTATTGAAGTGACCTCCCGTGACGATATTTATAATGTGACCGATGGTATTTTTGGTTGGTTGGCTGAAGGGTTACCGGTGATCAGCGTGAACCGGCCGGTAGTCGAATCTCTATGATTGATACTCTGCTGCTGCAACCTCCAGCACTTAAACCTTCTGACCCGCCACTTTCTTTGGCAATTCTCCGATCGGCTTTGTTTCGGGCGGGGATCAACTCGGAAGTTATCGATGCAAATCTGGATGCTTACCTTTACCTTTTAGATGGTAAACGACTGGCTGAACTGGCGGGGGGAAATCCAAAAACTTCTATCAGCCGGGCGTTAAAACACCGTCAGCAATCCCTCAACCTGCTGCGTTCAGCAGAAGGAACAACATCGTTCTCACGTTACAGTACGGCAGCTCGCTATTTGAATTTGTTGTTAAGCCTGTGGTCGAGAAATAATGAAAATGAGCGACTCACTCTTGGGGATTATCAACATAAGGGATACTCAGTTTTTAATCCTGATGATCTGAATCTTTTCAGTAGCGGGAAAGTTCATACGTTATTCCGCCCCTATTTTCAAAATGAATTATTACCTCAAATTAAAGCATCTCAGCCGCGGCAGGTTGCTGTTTCGGTTAATTATTTACACCAGGTTTTTCCAGCATTTGAATTGGCGGGATTGTTACGGCAACAGTTTCCCGGTCTAGAGTTGGTTGCCGGGGGGGGATTGATTACCTCATGGCAGGAACCTTTGCAACGACTCGATTATAAACTGCCACCTTTTGACCGGCTGGTTTTCGGTCCCGGGGAAGCTTCACTGGTTGCTTTGGTAAAGGGTTCTGTGCCGGATGACTACTATTTGACTGATATCTCCGAGATAGGTTATATCCCCGATTTTTCGTTTGCTGACTTTGATCGATATTTTAGCCCCCAGCCAATGATTCCGGTGAGTGCCTCTCGCGGCTGTTATTGGCAGAAATGTTTATTTTGTCCTGAAGCGACAGCTCCAGTCCACCCTTATGGTAGTTTTCAACCAGAGAAATTTCCCGATTTATTGCTGCAATTATCTGCACAATATGGAACAACAAATTTTCATCTCACCGATAATGCTATTCCGGTTAATATTTTGAAAAATCTAGCCGATCGACGAGATAAGCTGAAAGATTTATCCTGGTTTGGATTTGTCCGGTTTGAATCTGCGTTGGAAGACCCAGAGTTTATCCAGCAGCTCGCAACGTCTGGTTGTAAAATGTTGCAATTGGGTCTGGAAAGTGGTTCTCAAGTTGTTCTTGACCGACTTAGAAAAGGGATCAAGCTGGAAGCGGCCACCAGAATTCTGGACAATCTGTATCAAGCCGGAATCAGCAGTTATGTCTATATTATGCTGGGAACTCCGG
>JAOZLQ010000206.1 GCA_029934755.1 Desulfuromusa sp.
CGGAGACAAGAACAATCCCAAAGTAGTCGTTCTTGATGAGATCCAAAATCTGGATCATCGCGAAGAGTGCCCGTTGGCAAAATATCTTACTGAAGGACGAAAGTTCGGACTCTCTCTTATCCTGGCGACTCAAACGCTCAGCAACCTCTCCAATGATCAGCAAAGTCGTCTATTTCAGGCTGGCCATAAGTTGTTTTTCAAGCCCGCAGAAACTGAAATGGGGGAATATGGCAAAGTGCTACAAAATGCAACCGGAGAACCCTCACGGACGTGGATAGACAGATTGTCGAAACTTCAAAAAGGTGAATGTTATTCACTCGGGCCTTCCCTGGGTGAAGATGGTTTCATGAAACAAGTGGCCTTGAAAATATGTATAACTTCTTTGGAGATAAGAGGTTTTAATGGTTGATAGAAAAGATGGAAATACTCGTTTACCTCGTAATTTCCATAAAACTTTTATTCCAGAGCGCCGCTATTTACGTGCGATGTTACAATTTGCATCAACTGGTAAAAGTGGAAATAGCCAATCTATTGCTTCGGCGACAGGAATCCCTACAGGGAGTTCTAGCGGAAAGGTTATCCCGACTCTCGACTATTGCCGAGGGATGGGGTTTGTCAAATTTCCCAAATCATCCATAAGAAGCGCGGTTAAAGAACCTCAGCTTACGACTTTAGGTAGAGTTGTATTGCGTGAAGATCCCTTCATGAAGGAAGCGGTGACGCAATGGGTTGCACATTTCAATATGTGTGGTTCCCTTTGGGGGGCAGATGTTTGGCACCAACTTTTTTTTCATGGTTCACAGGCATTAGGTAAAAGTTTTCAAAGAACGCAATTGGAAGCTTATCTCGAAGGTGTGTATGGTGTACAAAATAGAAATCTTATTGGTCCTTTAGTGCGAATGTATGAAGATCCTGCGGCATTGTCTGCTTGTGGTGTTTTACGTGAAGAAAATTCAGTGATTTATCGTGCTTCGCCACCTGTGAAGGATGATTTTTTGTGGGGGTATGGGGCTTGGATAGTTGATGCTATTGAACAGTTTTTTCCAAAAACAGAACAGATCACTGTGACCGAACTTGATAGAGTTGCAGGGTGGAAAACTATTCCGGCATGGGATGTAGGTGAATCTCAAGAGGTCTTGCGCCTATTTGAGCAAAAAGGAATCCTTGAAATTGATCGTCATATGAACCCTTGGATATTACGTCGTACCGGTTGGGATAGTAATAATCTGTGGACAAAGATCTATGATGATCTTCTCTGAAAAGCTTTGTAAGGGGAATAATTCATGACAACTTGTATAGGCGATGTGATTCGTTTTCAGGATGAGCGCCTTTTTAATGGTGCCGTTAACATTGATTGGTGTCTTGACGATCCGGAACGGGCAAGCAGAGCTGCCGCCGCCTTTGTTTTTCATGGCCCGACATACCATGGTGTTACTCAAGGGGATGTAGGGGGGGGGCACGGACACCGCCTACAAGATACAGCAAGTTTTACGCATTCAATAGTAAGAACTTGCGCCGGTTTGTCAGAAAAACCATTCACTTTGGCTATTGCCGGCTACGGAACGGGGAAATCTCATCTCGCGTTGACTTTGGCAAAATTGCTTAGTGCTCCCGATAGTGATGCCGCCAAGATGGTACTTGAGGGGTTGAGAAGCGCAGATATATCTATTGCTAGCGACATAGAGAAACTTCTTCATGGGATCGCTAAACCTTGTCTTACCATTTCACTCAATGGCATGCAAAATTTTGACCTCACAGCTGAAATAAGTAAACAAATTCTTTTGCAGGTACGGCATCATGATGCGGATACCAGCCCTTTGGACAATTTACGACCTAGATTTTCCGAGGCTGCTAGTCGTGTAAAAATCATGGCATCTAATCCAGAATTGATGCAATCTCTTATAGATTGCTCTGACCTAGATAATCTGGAAAGCATTCTGAATAGCCTCGAATTACAAAATGAGAAAATATACGATGCTCTTTGTCCTCTTTTTGAGCAGACAGGATTGAGGATTCCTGTACATGGGGGGGAATCTTTGAAAGATTTGTTTGATGTTGTCTGTAAAGAGTACTGTGGAACGACTCCAGGAAAACCTTTTTCAAGTATTATTGTTCTGTTTGATGAATTTGGCCGCTATGCCGAGTTTGCTACGATGAAAAGACAGATTGCCGGAAGTGGTGTTTTGCAGCATCTTTTCGAAGGCATACAGAATAATTCTGATAAAGCATCTTTTATCGGGTTTATTCAGTTTGAATTGAACTCTTATGTTCAGCGGATTGCACCAGAATTTAAGAATGATATTATTAGAGTTACTACCCGCTATCAAAATGCTGACAAATCTTATCTGAGTACCAACCTTGAGACACTTATTGCCCATTTGATAGAGAAGAAATCTTCGGTTATTGATGGATGGTTTGATGATGACCATAGTCGAAATGGTTCTGCTAGGATAATGAAAACTATTAATGAGTGGTTCCCTACATCTTTGCAGCACCATCTCTGGGGTGATGCAGAGCAGTTTCATAAAGTAATCAGGAAGGGGTGTTGGCCTCTCTCTCCATGTGCTGTCTGGCTTTTGTATTATCTTTCCGCTGCTGGTCGGCACCTGCAAGAACGGTCTGCACTTTCATTGCTTTCTAATAGCATAAAGAAATACCGGGAGCGACCAGCTGAGATTAATGGTCAGCCTTGTGTGTTGTCAACGACCGATTTGTGGTCAGAGGAACTGCTTCAAGAATTTATTGCGTCAGAAGAGAGTGGCCAACAAGGGACTATTGCACACTCCTATGCTACCGTTTATAGTAAGCATAGTAATAGGTTAAATTTAGTGCAAAATACACTTCTTCAAGCGATAGTTCTTGCGGCTAAATTGGGGTTGTCTGCAAAAGGCCGGGATGATGCTGAATCAGCTTTAAGTTACTTGAGTGGAATGCCTGTCTCTCAAACACATGAAGCTCTCAAGCTTCTTCAGAATGAGTATAATGTTATTGAATGGGATGGAAATTTTCAACTTTTTGATATTTTAGGAGAGGCGGTCCCTCGTACTCAATTCCTTTCCTTTCTTCGCCAACGGGTTGCTAGTGCATTTGATGGCCGGGCTAAAGCCGATCTATTCTCGAGCCATATATCTAAATGGTGTGATAGTGTGAGTGATCTGGAATGTGATTTCTCCGAGGAAAATGACATAACTACAAAAGAGTGGGGCTACCAATGTGTTACCTCAAATTCCCAGACTCTTTCAACTCATATTAAGTTTGCAGCAGATGCTTGGAAAAAGTCCCTTGCCGTTGATGATAAGCGTGGAACGGTAATTTATTGTTACATTGGGGCAGATGAAGATTTTGATAAAATAGAGAATGATACATCTTTGATTTTGCGGGCTTCGGCACAGAGTTTGGAACAAAAATGTCTCA
>JAOZLQ010000070.1 GCA_029934755.1 Desulfuromusa sp.
AAAGTTGTTTCAATGTGATTCATTTCACCCTGCATTTTTATTTATGAGTAACCCTTTGAAATATAAGCTTTTTCATTGAAAATATAAATATTGATTTTTACCTTTAGATGAAATGGTTTGAGATAGATATATTAATGGTATAGTTATTTTTAGTAAGTGTCGATTTTTTTTACAGATTGGTGCCGATGGAAAGTTTACGTGGTAAACAACTCTATATATTAGGGCTTTTGGCTTTGTTTGGGGCTGTCTTCTTGTTTGTTGGCGGTCCTGGCCCAGATTCACTCCGCAGTTTCCGCTATATCTGGGGAATGGGGCATCTGTTTTGTTTTTCTCTCTGGGCTTATTTGTATGTGAACTGGCGGGGAAGTAGTCGATTTAAGCGTCAATTGTTTGAAGCTGTTGTTCTCGCTTTTCTACTTGGTGGTTTGACTGAATTGATCCAATCTCAAATTGGGCGTGAGGCGACTTGGCAGGACTTGGGAAATGACATTGTAGGTGCTGCACTGGGCGTAGTTTTTTTCGCTAAATCAAGAAAGACCGTTTCCAAATGGCAACTGAAATGTTTGCAAATTCCTATTTTGTTGATCGCTTTGTGGAGTCTATTGCCCGTTGGCAAAGTTCTTCTTGATGATGTGATTGCCTGGAGGCAATTTCCTCTTCTGTCGGGATTTGAAACGCGATTAGAAGGGAGCCGCTGGAGTGGCAGTGCAAAGCGCAAAATCACTCACGAAGTTCATTTTGCCGGAAATTCATCACTCCAAATTATGTTAACAACACAAAGGTATTCAGGTCTTGGTCTTAAAGATTTCCCCCAGGATTGGAACGATTATAGTGCCGTTAGTTTGCAGGTATTCAATCCAGATGAGCACCCTTTGCAACTTCATTTCAGAATCCATGACCAGCAACATAACAATACCTATCGTGATCGATTTAATACCAGCTTTGAAATTAATCCTGGATGGAATTATTTGCGGGTTCCATTGGCTAAAGTTGCCAAATCTCCCAAAGATCGCTTGCTGGATTTGACTCATATTTCCGGCATGGGTTTATTTGTTGGTAAGCTTGACGATCGTCGGACGATTTATCTGGATGATGTGAAACTTCTCCCTTAATATTTAACCCGTTGTTCAATATTGACATGTCCTCGCGATGGTCATAAAATCTCACCGCTTCAGTCAAGTCCTATGTCTTATATGTTGGTAAGTTTCCTGTATTAACAGAGAGGTCGAAGATGAAAGTTCTAATTACCGATGAAATTGCTGATAGTGGGTTGCTTCCACTTAATGAAGATCCACGTATTCATATTGATAAAAAACTGGGTTTGTCAGTCCCAGAATTACATAAAATCATTGGAGACTATGAGGCAATCATTACCCGCAGTGGAACTCTGATTGATAAGCCTCTGCTTGATCATGCGCATAAACTGAAGATTGTTGCCCGCGCGGGAGTAGGAATCGATAACGTTGATGTTGATGCTGCCAGCAGCAAGGGAATCATTGTTGTCAATGCTCCCTACGGTAATGTTAATTCGGCAGCAGAACATACGATGGCCATTATGCTTTCTCTTTGCCGGAATGTGCCCGTTGCTAACAGTAGTTTGAAGGGTGGAGATTGGCAACGTGCCCCTTTTACTGGCCGTGAGTTAAAAGGGAAAACAGTTGGAATTATTGGCTTGGGTAAAGTTGGGGGTCGGGTTGCACGGCGCTGTAGGGCTTTTGAAGCCGATGTTATCACCTATGATCCCTATATTTCTGAAAAGCGCGCCGATGATTTTGGTGTCAAGCTTCTGCCACTGGAGGATATCATCCGTTTTTCCGATATTATAACGGTTCATACCCCATTAAATGATGAAACACGCAATATTATTTCTGCTGAACATTTTTTAGGAATGCAGGATGGGGTGATTATTATCAACTGTGCCCGGGGTGGTATTATTGACGAAGCCGCTATGCTTGAAGCCTTGGAAAGTGGTAAGAGTTCTGGAGCAGCATTTGATGTCTGGAGTCAGGAACCACCCAAAAGTGACCTTCTGAAAAAATTGATTGCCCACCCAAATATGCTGGTCACTCCCCACTTAGGGGCAAATACATTTGAAGCTCAGAAAAATGTTGCTGTTGATGTCAGTAAGGAGATTGTCAACTATGTCGATGGTCGTCCCTTAGCTAACGCTGTTAATATCCCCCGTTTTGATCCTGATCAAATGGAGCATATGAAGCCATTTATGGTGTTGGTCTCCATTCTGGGGAATTTTATTTCCCAGTTGGCACCACCCAACCCAAACAAAATTACTTTTACCTACAATGGAAAACTCGCACGATTTGATTGTGCTCCTTTAAGTGTTTGTGGTTTGGCCGCTTTGTTAAATCACTGCTCTGATCAGGAAGTTAATATGGTCAATGCTAGCTTGATTGCCCGGCAGATGGGGATCGATGTTGAATCGATTCGCTCAACTGAAACCGATTCATTTTCCAGCTTGATTACTCTAACTCTGGAAAGTAGCGAGGGGAGCCGTACTATTGCCGGGACCCTGTTTGAGGGAACCCCCAAGATTGTCAAGATGCGTAACTTCGCCATCGACTTCTGTCCTGAAAGCCATATGCTGGTCATAAATTACCAGGATCGACCGGGACTAATTGGAAAAATCGGGACAATTCTAGGTGAGGCGAATGTTAATATCGGTAATATGAGTCTTGGTCGACAAGAAAAAGCTGGGGAAGCCATGGTGGTCTTTTCTGTTGATTCTCTGGTGGATGAAGAAACTTTGCAGAAGGTCAGTGATGCGGTCGATGCTAAATTTATCAAGGCCGTTCATATTGCTCAAGTGTAACTTTATTTTAACATTTTTTTTAAAGGCGACCTTTTGGTCGCCTTTATTCGTTTATTGTCGAACTCTATTCAGTAAATAGAGGCAACTTACATGGGGGAATAATCCCCCGCTCTTCAGCGCGGCAGAGCAAGCTATTGACTGCCTTAATTCCTTCATCACCCAAATCAAGAGAGAAATTGTTGACATAGAGATCAATGTGATTGCGAACTACGTTGTCATCTAATTCCTGAGCATGTTGTTTGATATAATTTTGCGGTTCCTGTGGGTGAGCATAAGCATATTCAATACTTTGGCGCAGAGCAGAGTCAATATTACCGATCAATGTTGCGCCTAAATCTCTTTTTGCCAGAATTCCTCCCAATGGAATTGGGTAACCGCTCTCTTTTTCCCACCATTCACCTAGATCAAGAATCTTTTTTAGCCCATGTTGTTGGTAGGTAAAGCGAGATTCGTGAATAATAACGCCAGCGTCTACTTGCCCTTGTTCTACTGCAGCCATTATTTGATCAAAGGGGAGAATGATCACATCTTCATAACCATCAGAGTAGAGTTGTAACAGCAGGTTAGCTGTGGTGAGCTGACCGGGAATGGCAATTTTTTTACCCTGTAATTTTGCCATTGAAGTGTTTTGCTTGGCAATAATCAGGGGGCCACACCCTCGTCCAAGAGCACCCCCGCTATGTAATAAGACGTAGTTTTCTCGGAGATGGCCGAGAGCATGATATGATATTTTAGTCAGATCAAGTTGGTTCTTCAGCGCGAGTTGATTGAGAGTTTCGACATCTTCAAGTTGTTCGGTAAATTCGACTCCCGGAGAGGGAACCTTTCCGTGAATCAGCCCATAAAAGATGAATGTATCGTTAGGGCAGGGTGAATAGCCCAGGCTTAATTGTCGCATTTTTCTCCCGTGAGTCGTTGTCTGACCATCTGTTATTCTGTTGGCCAGTTTTCGAGTAGTTCCAGAATTCCTAATTGAGCTGCCTCTGCACCATGGTTAATATCCCACTGTTGCGGATCACGGGTGCCAGTCGGGTTGGAAATGCCGCGCAGCTCCAGAAAGGGGATGCCAAATTCTGCGCAGACTTGCGCGGCGGCCGCCCCTTCCATGTTTTCACAAATGCCACCAGTACGTTGCTGTAATTCAGTACTGAGATCGGTGGTACCACTGCAGCAATTGACAGAGACAAATGGGCCACTGATCGTATTTGGCAAAGTCTCTTGTGCCCATTTGAGTAGATCTGAATGGAGAGAAAATGACTGTTGAATGATGGGCGCCAGTTGTGGATTTTGCGGCAGGGTGAGCTGATCTAGTGGAATAAAATTATCTGCGGTGGCAACTCCCAAATCGCCATAAATTTCATTTTCGGCTAAAGCCAGATCCCCAATTTGGAGACCCCTGTCAGGGTAACTACCGCCACAACCGCAGAGCAGAACTGCTATGGGTGTGTACTCGATCAAAAGACGGGTCAGTTGGATTGCCATATTAACCTGGCCGATCCCTCCATGACAGAGGAGGATGTTTTGTCCGCGTAGTTCACCAGAATAAATCTGGATTGATCCACAGTGGAGAGTCTGCCTGTTAGTCATATTATTGCGCAGAAGGCTTGTTTCTAAGGGGGCGGCTGCAAGAATTAGTATCATATTAACCTTTGAACCAGCCATGACGAATCAGGTCTCGGCGTAAGTCGCTGCCCTGGTTTCGCACCATCCCATGATACCAGAAACGGTTCTGACTCAGCTTCATTTCATTTGGTGGGTCGAGCCGCTTACGGCGGTCAATCAGGATTTTTTTAAAAGTGTTATCGGGTTCGGAAACAATAGAAATAATTTTATCAGCCAACAGTTCAGGGGCGACTTCAATGACCAGTTGAATGGTATCGCGGATAATAAGCCCCTGTTTATATTCCCAAAGGTCGCCATCAAAAGTATGCTCACATTCGGTGACAAAATCACTCCAGTCGAGCAATAATCCGCCAAATTCAATTTCAGATAATTCATGGTTGGGGAGTTTTGATTTAATTAATCCTTCAATCTCTCCCTGTTCTTTGCGGGTCAAAAAGAAAGAAAGTCCTTCTTCTACTTGATACATATCAAGCTGTTCGACCATTTCCCGACAGAAGATGGTCGCATCAAGTTCCTTACTACCAAAGGTGATTACCGATTCAGGAAGTTGTTTATGTGGTAGAGCAAGTAAAGAAAGATGGTCGTGTCCAAAATCAGCGGGGAGAACCAGATTATTGCAGTATGGAATTTCATGCTGATGAAAAAAATTGCTCAAACGCAGATAATTGTCAGTAAAGAGAGTCAGTATTTTTTCTTCAGAATAGAAAAATTCCAACCCTTTGCGGTTATTTGCTATACCGAACCCAACAAAGCCATCGTGGATCATCCGATCCAGATAGGGCGCTATATTTCTCAGAATATAATCGGTTGAAAAATAGGGTGAATAGAAGACCGAAGGAATCGGGCGTTTATTTTTACCACTTGGTCGTGAAAGCAGTGATTCTTCAGGATAATATTCAAGAATAAAGAAAGATTCATCGGGGATAAAGCGGGAAAAACTCTTGAAAATGGATTCTATTTTGCCAACTTCCGCAATAGCAGTGAAGCGGTAAGCATCGTCACAATCATCCAGTAGTGAATATTCAAAGCCCTCAAGCTGCTGCGCCCTATTATCGCTATTCTGCCAGCGGCGGATTCCCACTGGAAGTTCTAATGTCTTTGCCAAGCTAGATTCCTCCCAAAGAGCCTATCCCCAAGTTTCTGGTCGACACTGATTATAATGAAATAAGTAGAGGATTTTTGCCCCCAAGTCAACAAATGTGGGGCTTAAATGTAATAAAGATGAGTTAATTTTAAAAATAAATGATTAGTTTCTTGATATGAACCTTTTTAAATGATATACAGAATTGTTGAATTATTATTCTCAAAGGAGTGCCACATGCTTGGTCCCCAGTCATCTCTGGTTATGTATGATGAAGAATACCAGCGGATTCTTTTGCTGTTGGAAAGATTGCTGCGCGAATCAAATTCAAAGGTAATTTTTCTGGTCGATAAAAATGGCCAGTTGATTGCTGCAACAGGTGAAACGGCAAATCTCGATACAACCAGCCTTGCGTCGCTGACAGCCGGTAATATCGCAGCAACAGGCGGGTTAGCCAAACTTATCGGTGAAAAAGAATTTTCAATTCTGTTCCATGAGGGCGAAAAAGATAATATTCACATCTCCATAATTGGTGGGCGAGTGATCCTTGTGGTGATCTTTGATCAACGCAGTTCTCTCGGGTTGGTGCGATTGCGGGTTAAAAAAGCCAGTAATGAACTTGCCATTGTTTTTGAAGATCTGGTGAATAAAACGGAGCAAGAAGCGATGTCTAATAGTGCACCTAGTCCATTTGCCGAAATTACAGACGACGATATTGACAATCTTTTCAACTAATCGGGGTTATAGCAGATGTCTTTTATAAATTATGCTTCACGAGAGATCAATTGTAAGATTGTTTATTATGGTCCAGGGCTTTGTGGAAAAACGACTAATCTGCAGTTTATCTACAATAAGACCGCTGAAGAATCAAAGGGGAAAATGATTTCCCTGGCTACAGAGACCGAGCGTACCCTGTTCTTCGATTTTCTGCCCTTGGCTCTGGGTGAAATTCGTGGATTTAAAACCCGCTTTCATCTTTACACTGTTCCTGGTCAGGTATTTTATGACGCTTCCCGGAAATTAATTCTCAAAGGGGTTGATGGTGTTGTTTTTGTAGCTGATTCACAGGAAGAACGTTTTGATGCCAATATAGAAAGTTTGGAAAATCTCAAAGATAACCTTGAAGAACAGGGTTTCGATCTTGAAAAACTTCCTTTTGTTATTCAATATAATAAGCGTGATCTGCCGAATCTCAGTTCAATTGAAGAACTCAGCAATCTCCTGAATCCACGCAAGGTTCCTGAACTTGAAGGTTGTGCCATGACAGGTGAGGGTGTCTTCGAAACCCTTAAGGCGGTAGCCAAGTTGGTTCTCAATGATCTAAAAAAAGGCGGTTGATCAAAACACCCAAAAATGTCTTGACAGCGCAGGGGCAATTTCTTATATTTCCTCTCCGAAACACTCTATTCCCTTTTAGCTCAGTTGGTAGAGCATCTGACTGTTAATCAGATTGTCGCTGGTTCGAGCCCAGCAAAGGGAGCCATACAAATCAAGGGCTTACAGGTTATTATCTGTAAGCCCTTTTTGTTTTTTTGGATATGCCGATGAATGTGAAGAAAATGTTTGCTTTTATGCTCCTCTTTTTTGGAATTGTCTCCTTGGTGGTTGGGGTTGGGCAAATCAATAAAGGGGTAACACCCAACACCTGCGTTGTCAGTTTTGCCAAGTCTCTGGGTGGGAAGGCGTCTTTTGAGCTGGATCAATCTACCCAGAAAGCAAAATCACGAGGAATTGTTGGTGTCTCTGTGGGTGTTATCTTCTCTCTTGCGGGGGGTGTGCTTCTACTTAAATCGAGAAAATAAAGTTTCTGCTATATTCTCATTATTTGATACTTTCTCTGTGTTTTTATTGATTTTTTGTTATGATTCTAATGTCAATGATAGCTATGGGTTTATCTAAGTGCTTTGTTTTAAAAGCAGTTGGCTCGTTGTGGAGGAGGCTATATATGATCGTAGAGCGCAACCCGGTACGTAAGAAAAAACGGCTCAAGATCCGCTTTGGTGTAGATTACCCTCGGCGAGTTGCTTTTACGGGCGATGCCTCTGGTGGCGGTTTGTATATTATCACTGGCCAGCCGGAACGGCCTGGGGCTAAGTTACTGATAGAGATCAACTTGCCAGATGAACAACAGGTGATTGTTTATGGAAGGGTTCGCTGGGCGAAAAAAGTCCCGCCAAATCTCATCCGGCTTGCCAATAAGGCGGGTATGGGGGTGCAGTTGACCCAATTTGAAACAGGTCAGCAGGCTTTCAGCGACTACCTGGTAACGTTGCGGCACTGACTTAATAATTATGAATTTAGATGGTAGTCATTCTGAATATCTTCCTGCTGTCGCCCCCGATCTGGTTCTGGTGCGTTGGGGACACGGCGAATGGCAGGTTCAAGGGTTGTCAGATCGTTTAGCTCTGTGGCTCAGAATTGATCCCGCCCAGGCGCGCGGTCGTTCCCCTGAAGGTCTTTTCCCTGCTGCAGTTCCATCTCTAATGACCTTGGCTGCCGAAGTTTTGGACCGGGGGCAGGATCTAACCGATGTTAAGTTGCTCCTCCTTCCAAAACAGCCGGAATTTCTTGCCGATATTCAATTCGCTGGATTGACTGAAGATTATCTTGGTCAGTTGGTGCGGATCAGTTTGCGCGGTGAATCAGTCGCCAGCAAACAAAAAATTGATTTTCACGGGATGGTTGGGAGTAGTCCCGCCATGTATGAAGTCTTTCGTAAAATTCGTCTCTATGCCGCCTCTGATGCTGCGGTTATTATCACAGGTGAAACGGGAGCGGGAAAAGAATTGGTCGCTCAGGCGTTGCACGCTGAAAGCCTACGTCATGAAAAACCTTTTGCTGCCCTTAACTGTGCCGCAATTAGTGAACAGTTGCTTGAATCAGAACTTTTTGGTCATGAACGTGGTGCTTTTACTGGAGCTCTGCGGGAACATCGTGGTTATTTTGAGAGGGCTGATGGGGGAACTCTGTTTCTGGATGAAATCGGGGAGATGCCTCTACATACACAAACCAAACTCCTCCGGGTTTTGGAAGATGGTCGGGTGCAGCGGGTTGGTGGTGAAAAAAGTCATCAGGTTGATGTCCGTTTTATTGGTGCAACCAATATTCCTCTGGAGCAGGCTGTCGCGGAAAAGCAATTTCGAGCCGATCTTTACCATCGTTTAGCGGTCCTCCGAATACATCTTCCCCCATTGCGTGAGCGCTCAGAAGACATCCCTCTGTTGGCTGAGTTATTCCTTGAACAATTTAATGGCAAATATGGAAAACGGATCATGCGCTTGACTAGCGAAGCTATGCGTTTATTGCAATCCTATCTCTGGCCCGGGAATATCCGTGAATTGCGCAACATTATCGAGCGGATCGTGGTGGAGTCTGAGACTGAGGCGATCGGAGCACGGGCTTTTACCGAATGGATCGGTGAACGGCAAAAATTTGCCAGCTCTGCGAGTATGGTTCCTGCAGCCGCAAATCAGAGGAATCTTCCTGTTGCGCTACCGTATCCTCACATAGATGAAAATCGTACCTATCATGTTTCCTCCTCCAATCATGCGCAGGGGAAAAGGATTGAGTTGTCGGAAGATATAATCCGGCAGGCTTACAAGAAAGCCGCCGGGAATTTATCTGCAGCAGCCAGATATTTAGGTGTGCATCGGGCAACACTCTATCGTCATCTACAGCGCCTGAATTTGACCCGTCACGATCTCTCCTGACTCTTCCCGAGTTTTAATGATGCGACGTCGCACCTGTCGCATTTAGAAACATCCTGTGTTACTTGTGACGTCGCAGCCCTAAGTAGGTCTTCTTCTTGAACCCTAACTAGTTGATATTGTTGATAATAATTCTTATTGAATTTTGGCATTCCTTTTGAATTAAACCCACTCGTAAATCAAATTATCAATAACCCTAAAACCAGGAGAAATACAATGTTTGGATTGCAATTTGTAAACGAGATGGGAAATATGCAGCGCGAAATGGATCAGCTTTTTCGCGGATTGGGCTTCACTTCAACTTATGAATCTCAAATTAAGCAGATCGATTTTCAGGTGATCGATAATGGTGAAAGCTTCAGTGTTCAAGCTCCACTTCCAGGGTTGGATAGTGAAAAACTCAATATCAGTGTACTGGGTAAGCGCCTAACAGTTTCTGGTGAGTATATTCGTCCAGAGTTGCCGCAGGAAGTTCGCTGGTACCGCCAAGAGCGGCGTAGTGGAGAATTTGAGCAGAATATTCAGTTGCCGGCAAATCTTGATACTGAAAAGATTGAGGCCGAGTATGTCGATGGGATTTTAAATATGATCTTGCCGAAATCCGTATCAGAACTGCCAAAGAAAATTGCAGTTAAAATTAACTGATAAAAAACTACAATACAGAGGAGATAGATCATGAGTGAGAAGCAGATGATGGCTCAAGAAAATGGTTCTGCGCAAAATGCTGACCAAGTAAAAGTACCTTTCAGGATAACTCCTGCGGTCGATATATATGAAACAGCTGATGCGCTGGTGTTAATGGCTGATTTGCCAGGAGTCGCTAAGCAGGGATTGCAACTCGAAGTTTCCCATGGGGTGTTAACTTTGGAAGGAGAAGTCCAGGTTGCTGACAATCAAAAACAGCGTAGTTATTATCGGCAGTTTACCCTCTCTGAACGAATCAATTCTGACGCCGGCAATGCGGTATTGAAAGATGGAGTCCTTACCCTGCGTTTACCGAAAAGTGCGCTGGAAAAGCCAAAAAAGATTGCTGTTAAGACACTCCACTGAGTCAGATAAAAGCCAGGGTCATGTATCCCTGGTTTTTTTACGGTGATTCGGTTTTTAAGCGCTATAATTGAATGATGATAACTAAAGTAGAAAAAATTTATATCAGGAGCGACTATGATTGATCTGAATCGAACGACCCAGAAAGTTCAGGAAGCCCTGCAAGAGGCACAGGCTCATGCGCTGCGTTTGGGACATGCAGAGATCGATGGTGAACATCTCTTACTAGCTCTGTGTGAACAGCAGGATGGGTTGACCCCGCGGTTACTGCAGAAGCTGGATATTACCGTTGCAGATATTTTAGATGGTTTGAATCAGGATCTGCAATCGCGTCCTCATGTTGGTGGTCCTGGTGCCGATAGCAGCAAGTTGTACGCGAGTCGTCGCCTTGGTCGTCTTATGCTGCAGGCGGAAACTGAGGCGAAACAGCTAAAAGATGAATATGTCAGTGTTGAGCATATTCTTCTGGCGGCTGTCGCCGAAGGAGAACGGACTGCTAGCGGAAAAATATTTAAAAAACTAAACATTGATCGTGACCGATTGCTACAGTCGTTGACTGAAATTCGCGGTCATCAACGGGTGACCAGTCAGGATCCCGAAGCCACTTACGAAGCACTGGAAAAGTATGGTCGTGATCTGGTTGAGGCAGTCAAAACAGGAAAGCTTGATC
>JAOZLQ010000071.1 GCA_029934755.1 Desulfuromusa sp.
CTGGATCAGTAATAATCCCTTCAGGAGTCAGAGTACAGGCATGATTCGGGCAAGCCTTGACACATTCGCCGCAACCGATGCATTTGTCGGGATTGTACATTTTTTGCGGTTTGGCTGAGATGCTTTCGGGGTTATGACACCAGATGCAGGAGAGGGGACACCCTTTTAAAAAGATGGTGATGCGGATGCCGGGGCCATCGTTGATGGCATAGCGTTTGATGTCGAAGATCAGAGGTTGCTGCATGATAGTATGACCTGAGAATCTATGTTTGCCACCAAGGCGCCAAGGACACCAAGAAAAACAGGTTCAAAAGCATTTTAACGGAGAGGCGGAGAAGCGGAGAGAAAATCAAAATCTGTTTTTTAAAGGTTTTAGAACCAAAACAAAAAGCTTTTTAGATTTTTTCTGCGTACTCTGCATTCTCTCCATCTCTGCGTTGAAATGCCTTTCTTGGTGTCCTTGGCGTCTTGGTGGCTATGCTGGTTTTAGTTAAAAAGCTTCATTCTCCGTCCGCTCAATCACTTCCTGCTGCAGATCCCCATTCATATCGTTGAAATAATCACTGTACCCCGCCATCCGTACCAGCAGATCCTTGTAATCCTCAGGACTTTCCTGAGCGGCTTGAAGTGTTGCAGTGTCAACGATATTGAACTGAATATGGTGGCCACCAAGGGTGAAATAACTACGGACTAATTTCCCAAGTTTGACAATATCCTCATCTCGCTGCAGCAAGCTGGGGAGAAAACGTTGATTTAGCAAGGTACCGCCAGACATAGTGTGATCCAACTTGGTCAGGGATCGGATCACCGCTGACGGGCCATGGGTATCAGCACCATGGGAGGGTGAGGTGCCATCAGAGATCGACTTTCCGGCAAAGCGACCGTTGGGGGTGGCGCCCATCACTTTGCCGAAATAGATGTGGCAGGTGGTTGAAAGCATGTTCAGGTGAAAGGTCTCACCCTTGATGTTGGGTTTACCGTCGATAGCGGTGAGGAGATCCTGATAAACTTGCAGGGCGATATCATCAGCATAGTCATCATCATTACCGAAGAACGGAGTCTTGTTGATGACCGTCTGGCGCAGGAATTCGTCCCCTTCAAAGTCTTTAGCTACAGCATCAAGAATCTGCTCCATGCTGAAAGTTCGGTCTTCAAAAGTATGTTTTTTCAAGGTTGCCAAGCTGTCAGTGACAGTTCCCAGTCCGGTACACTGAATATAGTTGGTGTTGTAGCGTGGTCCGCCATCATAATAATCTTTTCCTTTGCTGATACAGTCTTCAATGACCACCGAAAGGAAAGGGGCGGGAGCATACTTGGCAAACATCCGGTCGATATAATTGCTGATTCGTATCTTGGTATCGACAATAAAATTCAACTGTTTGTGGAATGCTGCGTACAGTTCTTCATAGTCTTTGAATTTAAGGGGATTGCCGGTTTTGATTCCGACCAATTTTCCAGTGAGCGGATCAATACCGTTATTTAAAGTAACTTCCAGAATTTTTGGGACATTCAGATAGCCGGTTAAGATATAGGCTTCTTTACCGAAAGCACCAACCTCAATACAACCACTGCAACCCCCCTCACGGGCATCCCGTAAGGATTTCCCCTGTCGCATCAGTTCCATGACATAGGTGTCCGGATTGAAAATTGAAGGATAGCCGTGTCCTTGACGAATAACCTTGCAAGCCGCATGCAAAAACCGGTCTGGAGTTTTACTGCTGATATGAACTGAGTTGCCTGGTTGCAAGATATGCAGATCTTCCACGATTTCAAGCATGAGGTAGGACACTTCACTGACACCATCCTTGCCGTCGCTAGTGATACCGCCAATATTGATATTGGTGAAGTCATTATAAGTGCCGCTTTCACGTGCTGTGATACCAACCTTAGGTGGCGCAGGGTGGTTGTTGATTTTTATCCAGAAACAACAGAGGAACTCTTTGGCTTGTTCGCGGGTCAGAGTTCCCGCGGTAATCTCGGCATTGTAAAACGGTGCTAGATGCTGATCAAAATGGCCTGGATTCATAGCATCCCAACCGTTCAGCTCGGTAATTGTTCCCAAGTGAACAAACCAGTACATTTGGATTGCTTCCCTAAAAGTCCGTGGGGCGTTGGCTGGAACCCAGCGGCAGGTTGATGCAATATCCTTCAACTCGGCAACGCGCTGAGGATTATTCTCTTTCTCTGCCAGCTTCTCCGCCAGTACGGCGTGGCGTTCAGCAAAAACAATTGCTGCATCGCAGGAGATATCCATTGCTTTTAGTTCTTCAGCTCTGTCGGTTGCTTCTGGATCATTCAGGTAATCAAGGCCCGCAATCTCAGTAGCAATCTGTATTTTAAAATCAAGCATGCCGGTACGATAGATCTTACCATCAAGGGCTGTGTGGCCAGGGGCTCGCTGTTCCATAAACTCAGTAAATAAACCAGCTTCATACGCAGCTTGCCATTCGCTGGAAACATGGCTGAAAATTCGTTCACGGATGGTTTTGCCCTGCCAGTAGGGAACCACCTCTTTGGCATAGATTTCGATATCGGCATCACTGATGGTATAGCGCTGTTGATCGCGGGTATTGAGAACGTGAAAATCTTCAACGCTGTGACAGGTCAGTTCCGGGAAGGTTGGCACTGCCTTTGGTCGCGGCCCACGTTCACCGACGATCAGTTCATCATCACCTAAATAGAGAGTCTTTTTTGTACAATGGTCGAGGAAGTTAAGTGCCCGTAGTACCGGGATGGAGTATTTGCCATAGTTTTCTTTGTAGAAGGCTGTTTCATGAATGGCACGTTCTATAGAGAGGGTATGTTCCGCATTGACGCTTAGCTTACGCAGGCGTTGAATACGTAGATTCATTCCCGGATCGGTTCCGGTACTGGGCTCTGGGTAAAAATTCCCCTCACATGCGGGGCCGCGTTCAGGTATCGATTGGTTTTTGTTGTTAGTTCTCACGATTGTCCCTTTTCCAATTTATTAATCGTTATTGCGCTGGCACGATTTTTTGACCGCAAACCAGTTGATCAATAGAATAAATACTAACCCCAGAACACTCCCAATGGTTGTCATCCCCCCAGAAAATCCCTCTCTAATTGTATCCATGATGAATACGCCGAAAAAGCAGGCTGCAATCACCATGTTGACTTTGGATGCCCATTCGACCCGACTACGCCACGCCCAACTTAGAATGTATATGTTGAAAAGCCCATATCCACCAGCGACGTAGGAAAAAGTTTTCAACCATTGGGAAGCATCACTGCTGAAGTTGACAGTCACTGCGTAAAAAACAAATAAAAATGAAGAAATAACGCTGAAAGTTATGAATCCATAAAGTAGTAATTTTTCCTGAATATTCATTCTATGCCCTTGCATTTGAAAGGTGAATTTCTGTTAGGTAGAGATTAGCAAAATTAGTGATGAAAAGCCATGGGGAGGTTTGAGTTGCACCTAAAGCTGTATTGATCCGGATTGGATTAATTGTTGCGGAATTTGTCAGAATTTTTATTTGAGTGGCTATAGACTCGCATGATCTGCTGATAAGTATTTTGCTGCGGTGTTATCTCCAAGCAGTTTTTTAAAACGCATAACTGAGCGTTATAGAACCAAAATCATGATGATGTGGTTGAAGCTCAAACTCCCGGGTGCGGTGTGTCTCAACCAAGCTCAAGGAAAATCGCTGGTACCTGGCTGTTATTCCAGTTGACAGGTCAGCAACCAGCGTTTTTTTGTCAACATGATGGCTGCTGCGAAAAGTACTGCCATCCAGAAAAATATCCCGCAACACGATACGCCCATTAATTGCGGTAAATAGGTAGATGCTGAAGTTGGAATCGAGAGTACTCCAAGTACTACCGGCGGGGCGAATGAGAGAAACGGCAAAACTTCGGGGAATATTCCAGCCCGCTCGCACTTCAACTCCGGCATTGAGGTACGTCATGACATTTCCCAGGGTTGCTCCTGTGTGGGCAATGGCATCAGCGCAAAAACGTCGCTGATGTGTTGGGTGATAAAGCCATTTACGCTCAAAGGCCAGGGTGACTCCCAACTCATCTTTTAATTGATGTTCCCATCCATTTGGACGTTGCAAGTTGCGGGTTCGATGGACCAGTTTTTGGGCATCCTCGGCAAGAGATGAAGGTCCGACGATGCCAATTTGAACCTCTGCAGTATCCATCTGACTCCAAAGTTTTCCATCGTCACTTTTTTGATGATATGACATTGCCAGATAGCTGTACCCGGCATAGGGACGGTCATCCTCGATCAGATCATAACGACTGATATCCCGAGGAGTGTACATACTCTGCCCGACGGATAGTTCAACCTTGTGACCAGTTTCAGCAGGGGCATTCTTGATCAGTGGAATGCGGTGGAACAGATCAAGCGCTAATCGTGGAATTTTAGCGGTTCGATTCAATGGTATATGCGGCGCCAGATCGGGGGAGATGATGGAGTATTTCATCCCGTTGGTATAGTCACTGTCAGTACCGATAAACAGGTCGTTTTCGAAGAAAAAGCTGTGGGTCCAGGGATTATCCGAACTGTGGACGGAGAGTGGGATTCCCATCAATATTAGCAATAAACAATAGCGGAGCATAAGAATTTTCCTAACGGATGCGAATCAGCGAATTATTATCCTCCGGCATCTCTTGATGAGCAGGACTTCCATATTTCTGAAAGTTGTTCAACGGGATCTGCATTGCTAGCATACCGAATGAGGTCACTGCCAGAAGAGCTAGAAAGGCCAAGCCCATGCCAATTCGTTTGCCCGGACTCACTGTGTAATAACGAGCTTTCTCTGCTGCTGAACGTTTTGTTGATGAATAAATCTGAAAACTGCCCATGATAATAATCAGGCCGACAATTGGGGACCAGGTGTAATAGAACAGGGCGACTGCCCCGATCAAACCAACGATCCATAGCTTCGGACTGATCACACCGATGATTCGCCCACCGTCAAGGGGGGAGATCGGCAAAAGATTGAACAGGTTGAGTAGAAAACCAGTCATTGCCAGGGCATACCAGAAGGGATTACCGGTCAGCAGACCAATTCCGGCACAGACGATTGCTCCCAGGGTTCCGAGTAGCGGACCACCATAGGCCATTACCGCCTCGGCAAAAGCATTTTCTGGCATTTGTTTCATACCGATAACGGCACCCATAAAGGGGATGAACATTGGTGCCGTCGCTTTGATACCCATCATCCGCAGTGCAGCAACATGTCCCATCTCGTGAATAAATAGCAGTGCAACGAACCCGACCGCAAAGGGCCAGCCCCAGAACATGGCATAAGCCCAGATACTGATCAACATGGTAATAAAAGTTTTGAACTTACCGACCTGCAGGATGATTCCAAGATATTTGAGTTTTCCAAACAGGTAAAAGATCAACAGGCCAATCGGTCCAAGTTTGCGCAGCAGACTCTTTTTTTGTGGTCGCGGATAGGCAACCGGTTCATAAATATCGGTTGGATCGTTTTCTGGATCAGGGTGAGGATCATTCATTTTACTATCCAAAGGACAAAACTGTCCGGTGAGGTGTTTTTGTCTTGCGATACATGTTCAGGAATCATACTTGATTGACAGCCCAACACCTACCTCTTTGAGACGAATAACGCGGGACAAGGCAATTTTTGCTGAGAGATCGGTGCAGTGGCAGGCATGTACGGATTCTGGTTGAAGTGCCTCCAGATAGGAGAGGGTTCCTTCCAGTTGCTGTGCGGGAGGATTCAGCAGGTGAAATCCCCCGATAATATCAACGACACGATTGTCACCACAGACCTCTTTGGCATATTCAATAATATTACAGATACCCGCATGGGAACAGCCGGTAATAATAATCAGCCCTTTGCTGGAATGGTAAACAAGGGCAGAATCATCAATAACCTGATCATCTTCATCTGCCCCTTCTTTTCGACCGAAAGTGAGATTTGTTTCAAAATTATTTCGCCGGGGAATTTCTCCCAAAAATGTTAATTTAGAGCTGAGAGCCTTTGGTTGTGCGCTCAATTGGAGAGGAAAATGTTTCGCCAGCTTTTCTTGTGAAAGAAGACATCCCACTTCTCCTATCCCCTCAACATTTACACTGACAAAAACTTCAGGATGAGCCACCAAGGCGGGGCGTTTAAAGGGGCGCTGTTCGATTTTCATTTCGGTAAAGTACCTGATCAATGGATCAAGTCCCCAAGTGTGATCCAGATGGTTGTGAGAGAGGACCAGATAATCGAGATTCGTCAAATCTTGTCCCATTTTAAATGCATTTTTGAGAAAAATATCTGAATAGCCGGTGTCAAAGAGAACAGTTGTTTCATCGTCTTCAATAAGCAGTGACAAACCGGGCTCTGCGAGAAAATATCGATCAATCAGGGTATTGTTATCGACCAGAACAGTAATTTTCATTATTGGATCCATTTAAGTTTGGTATGACCGTAAAAAATCATGAATTGTTGATGTGTTATTCTACCACTTCTTTTTTTTTGCTTGCTATAGATCAGGACGATTTTATTTTCTATCCATATTGCTATTTCAGAAAAATCCAGCCATATCTATCCAGATTTAGCTGTGCTTTTTGGTCAAACTGAATCCCTTCGATTTCAAGTAGATTCCGTTGCAGAATATTTCCATCTCCATCAGTGCGTGGACTGACTTTGCCCTGGCTATTGATAACCCGTTGCCAGGGGACGTTGCTTCCATGCGGCAGAGCTGCCATGGCAAAACCAACAGTTCGTGCAGTACAACCGACCCGCTGGGCTATTTGACCATAGGTGGTTACATAACCCGGTGGTACCTTTCTTACCAAATCATAGATGGTTGAATATAGCAGGCTGAATTTCTTTCGGGGCATAAAATTATTCTTCCTTTGCCATAGATTAGAATTAAATATTTGAAAATAAGCGATAAATGTTTTTTCAGTGAAACATTGTCGCAGTCAGAAATTGTACAGATATCATTGCTAAAATCAACAGGGTTGATGAAGTTCCGCCAAATTCAGAGGAGGGTTAGTTTGTTATACGCCAATTTGGGGAAAACTGTCTGTTTGTTGTTGTGCTGCTTATTTATGTTGTTAGGGCCCATCCACGCTGCTGAACCAATGCTACCAAAAGTCTATTCGGAACAGGTCGATATCTGTGGTTGGTTGATGAGTGAAAAGCTTGATGGAGTGCGTGGCTATTGGGATGGTCGGCAGATGTTCTCAAAGAATGGTCATCTTCTGAACCCGCCACATGAATTTATTCGCGATCTGCCAAACTTTCCTTTGGAGGGGGAACTCTGGGGTGGGCGTGGTACTTTTGGGCAGACAGTTTCAATTATAAAGCGTATTCAGCCGCATGACGGTTGGTTGCAGCTGAAGTTTGCTATTTTTGATGTTCCTGACGCTTTTGGTGGCTTTACGCAACGGATTAAAACCGCACAGGATTGGTTTGACGCACATCACTCCATTTATGCTTATGTTATTGCGCAGATTCCAACTCAGAGTAAAGATCATCTGCAACAGGAATTACAGCGGGTTGAACGTCTGGGCGGTGAAGGATTGATCGTTCGCAGGGGGGATGCTCTCTATGCTGCAGGGCGTAGTATGGAGATTCTCAAGGTGAAAAGCTATCAGGATGCTGAAGCAAAGGTTGTTGCGTACTTCCCAGGGAAAGGAAGAAATACCGGAAGGCTTGGTTCTCTATTGGTGGTTTTGGAAGATGGTACAAGATTTAAATTGGGGAGTGGCTTCAGTGATGAAGAGCGCAAACATCCACCACGAATTGGTGAGGCGATCACTTTCAGATTCTACGGAAAATACCCGTCAGGAATTCCAAAATTTCCGTCATTCATCCGGCTCAGACCGGACCAGGGGTTGTGAATTTATCCGAGCTTTGTTTCATTTTTTACCTGTTGTCCCAGCACTGCCAGTAACGCAGAATGAAGGAAGCTGATCTGTTTTTAATCTTAATGTGACATGAGAACAGGGGCGGTCATATATTTGAGTAGATGCCGACCAGTTTCCCCTAAAGTCTGGTAGCCACGGCGTGATTGAGATGTTGCTCCCATCACCAGCAGATCAGTACTAAATTCAGCGCAACGATTCAATAGCATATCTCCAACACACAGCTGACCACTGAGTTGTTTTTCACAAGATAGGGGTAATTGATAGCGAGCCATATGTTTGCAAATATCGGCTTCATGAGACTGATATGCTTCGTCACCTTCTCGCCCCTGGATACTGATGACTTTGATCTGGTCGGCTTTACGCAAGATCGGCATTGCATCGTGTAGAGCACGGGAGGATTCTGGACCACCGCGCCATGCCATTAATATCCGTTTGTAATCAGAGTTGAATTTACCGACATAAGGGACAATTAGTACCGGTCGTCCAGAACCGAGTACCGCTTTCTCTGGCAGGTTGTCAGGAATGACACGATCTGGAGCTTCTTCATCTGTCTGGCTGATGACCAGCAGGTCATGGTAGTGAGCATGTAGGTTGATCGCGTTGGGGACGTTTAGCTCACTTTTATGACTGTCGATACAAATCCATTCAGAAGAAAGACCCGCGGCATCGGAGGCTTGTTTAAATCGCTGCTTTGCTGCATCAGCAAGTTCCTGTGCATTGTGTTGATGTGCAACAAAGTGGGGGTGTGGGATGATATAGATACCAGTTAGTTGTGACTGTTGCTGCACGGCCAGCCCGATAGCGATCTCAAGCCGGGAGTTACTGGTCGGGCGATTGTCGATATGAACGAGAATGTCTTTAAGATTCATGGTTTCGCTCCTTTACGTTCGACAATAGGGATATGGAGGCATCAAAAAATGTGCTGTCCCTTCATACCATTTATTATATCAGTTTTTCTTGCCCAAGTAGGCCTCCTGAATTTTTTCGGATGCTAATAATTCAGCTGAAGTGCCTGATAAGACAATTTTGCCGACATCAAGGACATAGCCCCGGTCGGCGAGCTTCAGAGCTGCTTTGGCATTCTGTTCTACCAGCAGAACAGTCAGCCCTTTATCGGCAATGATTTTGATCTGTTCAAAGATCGCTTTAACCAGAATCGGAGCGAGGCCGAGTGATGGCTCATCGAGGAGCAGCATTTCTGGATCACTCATCAGCGACCGGCCGATAGCAAGCATCTGCTGCTCACCACCAGAAAGGGTTCCTGCCAGCTGCTTACGCCGTTCTGCCAGCCGTGGAAAGAGTTGATAAACCCACTCGAGGGTCTCCTTGTTCATTTTAGTTTTTACAAATGCACCCAGCATCAGATTTTCTTCGACGGTAAGGATACCGAAAACCTTGCGGCCTTCCGGGGATTGACTGATTCCCAATTTGACAATTTTGTGTGCTGGAAGTTGGGTTAACTCTTGACCTTTAAATTTGATCGACCCTGACTTGGCTTTGAGTAACTGACTGATGGTGCGCATAGTGGTGGTTTTTCCGGCACCATTGGCCCCGAGAATAGTGACAATCTCACCTTTGCGAACTTCGAGAGAAATCCCCTTGATTGCAGCAATGCTGCCATAGGAGACTTCAAGATCTTTTATTTCAAACAGGACGTCGTTACTCATCGTCATCCTCACTTCCAAGATAGGCTTCAATAACCGCAGGGTTATTCTGGATTTCTGCTGGAGTTCCTTCGGCAATCTTTTTACCGAAGTTGATAACCGTCAGGTAGTCGGTGACTTCCATCACCATATCCATATCGTGTTCAATCAGCAGGACAGTGACCCCTTTGTCGCGGATTTTGAAGATTGTCTCCAACAAAACCAAGGTTTCATTGTCATTCAATCCTGCAGCCGGCTCATCCAGAATCAGCAGAGTTGGATCAACCGCCATGGCGCGAGCCATTTCGACGCGGCGTTGAATACCGTAGGGGAGCGATCCCGTTGGTGTCGCAGCAAATTCGCTCAACTGGAAGAACTCGAGTTGCTCTTCTACTTTTTTCCAGTTTTCAAGTTCATCGCGTCTCGAAGCGGGGGTGTGAATGATCCCATGCCACCAGCTCTGTGTGCTTTTGATATGGCGGCCACTCATGATGTTTTCTGCAACCGACATTTGGCTGAACAGACGGATGGTCTGAAAGGTACGGACGATCCCACGATCGACAATTTGATACGGGGTCAATCCGCGGATCTCTTCACCGCGCCAGTTAACCGAGCCCTCTTCTGATTTATAGATACCAGTGATGCAGTTGAACACCGTAGTTTTACCCGCACCGTTAGGGCCGATGATACCGTAGACTTGGCCAGGTTTGACCGTGAAGCTCAGGGCATCAACGGCGGTCAAACCACCGAAACGTTTGGTGACGTCGGTCAGGATCAGTTCATTATGCGCCATGGTTTGATTCCTTGATCAAAAACTTGGGGATTTTGCCGAAAGATGCTGGCCAGATACCTCGTGGTCGCAGGATCATTGCCAAGATCATCGCAAAACCAAAAATGAAGAAGCGCCAGGTTGCGAACTCTCGGAAAATTTCCGGCAGGACGAACATCATAAACACTCCGAGGAGAATCCCGGGAATTGAAGATCCGCCAACCAGAACAATACTGAAGAAAAGTACCGACTGGATAAATTCAAATGCCTCTGGGCTGACAGCAGAATATTGGGTCGCAAAAACGGTTCCCGCTAATCCGGCAATTCCGGCACCGAGGCCAAAAGCAAATATTTTATAAAGCCGTGTGTTGATACCAATGCTTTCAGCCGCAAGTTGATCTTCACGTAGATAGTGAAGTGCGCGCCCTACCTTGCTCTTTTCTAGATTGCGCATAACTCCCAAGGTCAGCAGCAGAACCGCAAAGGCAAAGTAGTAAACCGATACCTGGCTGGTTAATTGCGTACCAAACAGGCTTAGTGAGTCGAGACCAAAGATTCCGTTAGGGCCACCGGTTACTCCTCCCAGATTGTTCTGCACGACCTGGACAAAGACGATATTGA
>JAOZLQ010000207.1 GCA_029934755.1 Desulfuromusa sp.
TATCACCTACCGCAATAATCAGCCCATCAGAACCTTCGCGGAGTAATTCTCCTTTGCCAATTTCCAGAGGTTCAACTTTTTCAACTAAAGTCAGGCCAACCCCGTTACCCCGCGGATAACGGTAAGCAAAAGGGCCATCTGCTAGACTGGCAGTTTTCATGATACGCTGCAGATCCACTTCATTACGAGGAACCGCAAAGGTCAAATTAGGAACATGACGCAAAAATGAAAGATCAAACACCCCATGATGTGTTGGTCCATCGGCGCCAACCAACCCACTGCGATCCATCGCAAAGGTCACTGGGAGATTCTGCAAACAGATATCGTGCACAACCTGATCATAAGCACGCTGCATAAAAGTTGAATAAATAGTCACGACGGGTCGCAATCCTCGACATGCCAAACCTGCGGCAAAAGTCACCGCATGTTGTTCTGCAATACCAACATCAAAAAATCTCTGGGGAAAAATTTCCGAGAATTTTTTCAGGCCGGTTCCTTCAGCCATGGCAGCAGTAATAGCAACAACGCGTTCATCCTCATTGGCGAGGGCAATCAGAGTATCGCCAAACACCTTAGTATAAGAAACAGCCCCGCCCGATTTACTCCCATAGACCTCTCCTGTTTCAGGATTAAACGGCCCAATTCCATGAAATTTTGGTGGGTCTTTTTCTGCGGGCTCATAGCCCCTCCCTTTTTCAGTCAAGACGTGTAACAGCACCGGCCCTTTAATCTGGGCAACGTTATGCAGGGTTTCAGTCAGTTCTTCGATATTGTGCCCATCAATCGGGCCAAAATAATCAAACCCAAAACCTTCAAACAACATTCCTGGCGTCATAAAGCTTTTTAGAGATTCCTCCGCACGTTTGGCAAAGTTGATCAAGTCACGACCAATTCCAGGAACATAGCTGAGAAGATTTTCGGTCTCTTTTTTAAAGCGAATAAAAGTATCAGAAGTCATTTTCCGACTGAGAAAAGACGAAAGAGCCCCGACATTTGGGGAAATAGACATCTCATTATCATTCAGGATAACCACCAGCTTTTGCTTTAGGTGACCCGCATGGTTCAAACCTTCAAATGCCATCCCTGCGGTGAGTGAACCATCCCCAATAACCGCAATGACCTTGTCGTCACCACCGCAAATATCCCTTCCGGCAGCCATCCCTAACGCTGCAGAAATCGAGGTACTGGAATGACCAACACCAAAACAATCATGATCACTTTCATTCCGCTTTGGGAAGCCACTGAGTCCATTCAACTGGCGCAACGTTCCAAATTGTTCCTGACGGCCAGTCAATAACTTATGAGCATAAGCCTGATGGCCGACGTCCCAGATAATTTTATCATGGGGTGTGTCAAAAACTCGATGCAATGCTATCGTCAATTCGACAACACCTAGCGAACTGCCTAAATGACCACCGTTAGTAGCAACTGTTGCGACAATCTGCTCACGTAATTCGTCAGCCACCTGTGAAAGCTGTTTTTTATCAAGTTTTTTCAACTCCACTGGTGATTTTATTTTTGCAAGAAGGTTTTCCATTCATCTGCCTCACGAAAAATATCTATATCTAAATCGAGATAATCTTTTAACAAGAACGATCGACAATATAACTTGCTATCTCCCGCAGTGGCCGTGCCGAATCGTCAAACATATCCAGTGCCGAAAACGCGAGTTTATGAAGTTCACTGGCATGCTGGCGCGCTCCATCAAGCCCAAGCAACGCGGGATAAGTTGCTTTTCCGCGCTTCAAGTCACTGCCAACATCTTTACCTAGTTGGGACTGATCCGCAACGATATCAAGAATATCATCAGCGATTTGAAACGCTAATCCAGCTGCTTCACCATAACGATAGAGTGCGGCACGCTGTTCTTCAGTAGCTCCCCCTAGCAAAGCACCAACTTCAATTGCAGCCAAAATCAAAGCGCCGGTTTTGTGGGTGTGAATATATTCCAGAGTTGGCAAATCAACCGGTTGTTCCTCAGCCTCCATATCAACAACCTGTCCTCCAACCATGCCACGCGAACCAGCACTTTTGGCCAGAATGTGGATCACCTCGCGGGAACAATCAGCAGGGATATTGGCCCAGATATCAGGATTTGAAAGGAGAATAAATGCTTCAGTTAGCAACCCATCGCCAGCAAGAATTGCCGTGGCATCACCATAAACCTTATGATTTGTTGGATTTCCACGCCGCAAATCATCATCATCCATCGCTGGTAGATCATCATGAATCAAGGAATAACTATGAATCATTTCAATAGCACAGGCAGCAGGCAACACCTTCTTTATCTCTCCGCCAACAGCTTCACAAGCCGCCAACATTAAAATAGGCCGTATCCGCTTACCCCCTGCAAAAACTGAATATCGCATCGCTTCATGCAAAACAGTTGGCAGGGTATCAGTCCCCGGCAAGTAATAATCTAGAGCGGTGTCAATTAACTGATTGCGCTCTTGCAGGTACGACTGCAACTGCCAATTATTACTCGGCATCAAATGGCTCCCGTTGCAAATTACCGTCATCTTTCTGAAGGAGTTGATCAACTTGCAATTCTACTTTGCTCAAAGATTTACGACAGGTTTCAGCCTGTCTGACCCCACTGGTAAAAACTTTCATCGCTTGATCCAACGGAAGATCACCTGATTCCAGCTGTTCGACCGCTTCTTCCAGCTTTTGCAGAGATATCTCAAAATTGTTTTTTGTTGCCATAAGCTTGACCCATTTTCGAGTTGAGATTAATCTTTTATTATCGACAGCATTCAGGCATTCCGTCAAGGGCTTAAACTGTTATTTTGTTTCTTTCTTGTCGATTTCTACTACAGTTACTGCGACTTGTCCTACAGCAAATTTCATTTGTAACCGATCACCCTCTTGCAACTGGACTGAATCGTGAATCACCACTCCGCTGTTCATCTGTTTAACAATTGCATAACCTCGGGATAGCACTGCAAGTGGTGATAATGTTTCTAACCTACCAGCCAGAAGTGCAAGCGTATGATTTTGCCGATCGATAAAACTATTCATCGCTTGTTGCAGCCGTAATTGGAGTTGATGAAGCTGAAGTTGCTGTGTGTGTACCAGCTGTATCGGAGACTTTAATCTTTTTTCCAACCCCTGCAAGCGACTCTGCAATAAAGACAAACGAAAACGCATCTGTGCCGCAAGCCGCAGAGTCAATTGATCCAGATGACGTTCCAGATCCAGGCGATTTTGCACCACTAGCTCTGCAGCCGCACTTGGCGTCGGAGCGCGTAAATCAGCAACCATGTCTGAAATAGAAAAATCAACCTCATGACCAACAGCTGAAATGATTGGAATTTTAGAAGCCGCTATCGCCCTGGCAACAATTTCTTCGTTGAACGCCCAGAGATCCTCACGGGAACC
>JAOZLQ010000004.1:0-29920 GCA_029934755.1 Desulfuromusa sp.
CTTCAGCACGTCTCTTATTTTGACCTTCGTAGAAAGTGGATATTATTGCTGCTGCTTCTGCCTGCTGCAAAGTGATATCCTTTGCCTTGAACTGCTCCGATTGATCCAGCAACGCTTTCAGAGCGATCTGACTTTCTTCTAACCCTTTCAGCTTTTCGTTCCCATTTTTCCCGGCGTCAAAAGTAGTTTGAGCATCTACAGCAACCTTTTCAGCTTTCTGTTCTCCCTGTAGCAACTCAGCAATCACATTTTGTTGTGCTTTTATCCCTTCCTTGAAATTCTGTAGAGACTCATATCCGACCCCTTCCAGAATTAATGCCAGGTTTCTTTGGGAGTCCCGGTGCAAACCCTGAATCTCCGCAGCCTGTTCTTTGAGTCTTTTCTCTACCTGTGCATATTGCTGAGTTCCAAAGAGGGTCTCGAAGATCTTTTCCCGGCTTTGAGAATCGGCCTCCAAGAGTCCACGAAACTGCCCCTGGGCAAGCATGACCACCTGACGAAACTGATTTGAATCAAGTCCTAGTAACCCCTCTATCTTCTCTTTGGTTACCCGAACCCCTTCGGCAAGCAATTCGGGAGCACCCGAGTCGGGAAGAAGATGGAGAGATGCCGCAGCGCTTACTTTTACGAAACCCTCCCCGCGCTTTTTTTGTCGTTCCTGCTCAGGAGCATAATAAGCACGATAAATTTTGCCATTTCCAAAACTGAAGTCAAAAATCACCTCGGTCAGAACATTCCCGCGGGCAAAATCACTACGCATATCACGAGCGAGACGACCGGTTTGCCCCGCTGAACTCTCCCCGAACAGGGCAACGCACATGGCATCAAACATTGATGTTTTACCGGAACCGGTGTTGCCGGTGATCAAGAACAGATTATTGTCTCCCAGTTCACCGAAATCAAAAACCTGTTCACCGGCATAGGGTCCAAAAGCGACGAGGGTTAGTTTTAGTGGTCGCATCAGTTGGCCTCTTCGGTAGTCTTATTTTCATTGATGGCCTTGGCAAATGCCGCGACCTGGTCTTCGCTCAGAACCTCATCGGTGACCTGACTAAAAAAATCGGCAAATAATTCTTCCACCGATCGCAATTTGAAATCACTCGGTTCTTTGACTGAATCTGACCGATCTAGATCAGCATAAATCTTGCGCCGGACTTCCAGAACATTTGGATAAAACTCCCGCAACCGGGGGAGTGGATCGAGGATTGCCCCCTTATCAAGCAGGGTCACCTGCAAGTAGTCATCACTTGGCTGAATTTGACCAGACTCAAGCAATTCAGCAAAATTCCCTTCGATTTTTCTGACTTCACGCAGAGGAGTGAAGCTAATCTGACTATGATTTGTGAATCCTGCGGCATCAAGTTCCACAAGGGTCATCCCTTTGTGATGTTCTGTTTCCGAGAAAGAGTATTTCAATAACGACCCGGAATAACGAATATGTTCGGCTCCGACTTGCTGCGGACGGTGCAAGTGTCCGAGAGCGACATAATCAAACCCCTGGAACAGGCTGGGAGAAACAACGGTAGCACCGCCAACACCAAGCAGACGTTCCGAGTCAGACTCTTCACCCCCAGCGACAAAGGAGTGGCTGATTAAAACGCTTCTCTTATCCTCCGGGTGGATTGACCTGACAACATCAACCAATTTTGCCATGCCATCATGATGGGTTTTGATCTCTTCATCGGGATAAAGATCTCTGCAAGTGATAGGTGTCGCGTAAGGAACCGGGTAGAAATAAACAGGTCCATATTTATCATTAATGCAGATTTGAACCGGCTCTGCAGTTGCATGACCAACAACATATAAACCAGCATTCTCCATCAGCCGGGAGCCAAAACTCATCCGTTCTTGCCCATCATGATTTCCACCCAACAGGATTGTTGGAATTTTCAATTTCAAAACAACTTTGTTGAGAAAATTATCCAGAAGACTGATCGCTTCTTCTGGTGGGATACTACGATCATAAATATCTCCAGCGATAATCAAAACATCGGGCGGAGTTTCTTCAAGATAGTTTTCAAGTTGCTTGAGAATATGGTGTTGATCTTCGGTCAGGTATTGCTTGTTGAAGATTCGACCCAGATGCCAGTCGGCAGTATGAAGAATGCGCATATCGATCTCGTATTTCAGTAGAGAAGAGAATAATGATCCAGCAAAATGTCACAGAATTTATATTTTGCTATAATAGAAACATGAGACGAGAAAAACCAGACAGGTTTAAATATTTATTGCAATTATTTTCGGTCGCTTTGCTGTTGTTGCTCTGTGGCTGTGTCAGTAGTAACTATTGGACCTGGCAGCATCCTGATCAGCGGGGTGAGCTGCAACTTCTGAAAGACCGGAAAGAATGTCGTGAGCTAGCCCAAACAGAAGTGGCACAAATTAATTACTACTATGACTTTTATGACATGGATTACCTGTACGACTTCCCCTTTTATGCCCCCTACTATCGCGACAGGTATCGCAGACCTTTTTTCCGAGGGTACCATCATTACAGATTTATGCAGCAGCAGGTTGATCTTGAGCGTTTTTTTCGGGTTTGTATGAAAGCTAAAGGTTGGCAGCGGGTTAAAGTCGAACCTGAAACGAAATAATATTCCCAAGCTTTAAGCATTTCCCCCTCATCCGGCCTCTGGCCACCTTCTCCCTCATGGAGAAGGATTGAGTAGTAAAAATCAGTCCATTATTTCCGCAGCTTTGCTACAAACTCAACCGGATTATTATTGAACTTTTCAATACAGGAACGGCAGATACAGGCTTGCCCTTGTTGTGGTTCAGGAACCAGATCAAGAAGGGCTTGAGGAACGGTCAGATCAATACACCAACAACGGCTGTCACTGTGAGCCATACAGCCATTTTCTTTTTGGCAGAGCGGGCAGATGGCCTCATCAATTTTGGGTTGCAAAAAACCTCTCTTTTTCTTATAGTTAGCATGAGGACAAACTAACAGTCCAAGAAACAAACAAAGGCAGTTATTTAGATGCGTATCAGCAACTCATATATTACAGACCAGCCCAGACCGTCAACTCAAGGTGCCGTTGTATCCACTGCTGATCAAGCAGGGAAACAACAGAGAATCCAGCAGGCCAGGGACAGTTACAACAAAAATTCGGCATCGGCACAGGTAATTGATGCTGAGTATGTTGATTTGTACGGTCCCGACAACAAGGTTCTACAGCAGGTGCCCCAGGATCTTCATCTAACCCTGGAACCAGAAATGGTTTCCCAACCGCAAGAGCCTGAAACGGATCATGGTATCAGTTCAATTGTCAATAAATATCAAGTGAACCCAGTTGATGTGCCTCATCCGGGAACCTATCTCAACATTTTTGCCTGATTAATTTCGACTCAACCGCTGCATCACCTGCTTCATATCCTCCCAGACAGGCCTCTTACCAGCAGGATTTCTCAACAAATAGGCAGGATGAAAAGTTGGCATCAGGGGGATTCCTTCATATTCATGCCATTGACCGCGCAATTTTCCGATGGGTTTCGTGGTCTTCAATAATTCCTGAGCGGCAAATCGGCCAAGGGTAACAATCAGTTCCGGTTGAATCAGTGCCAGTTGCTGTTTTAAAAATGGTTCACATGCGGCAATTTCATCCGCTTGTGGATCGCGGTTACCAGGTGGGTGACATTTAAGAACATTACAGATATAAACATCTTCACGAGAAAGATTCATGGCAAGAAGAATTTTATCCAACAACTTTCCCGCTTCGCCGATAAACGGATAACCCTTTTCATCCTCTTCATGCCCGGGAGCTTCGCCAACCAGCACCAGCCTGGCCTGTGGATTACCCGCGCCAAAAACAATATTTTTCCGCTGTTTAGAGAGAGAACAAAGGCTGCAACCACTCAATCCAGCCTCCAGCTCTGCCAAAGTGTTGGGAGTCAAAACCCCCTGTTGCGCTTGACCAACTGTAGCAACTGGTTCTTCATCAGGCAACTTCATCACCGACTCAAATCCCCACTGCTGTAAATCTTCAAGAATTGCTCTTCCTTGCGAGATTACTTCATGGCATTCGTGGTATAATTTATCGGACATTAGATTCTAACCTTGGAGGCGAGATGTACCGCCTTTGCATATTTTTATTTTTACTGCTATTAATTCCCGCTGATGCATTCGCTTGGGGTGCCGGTGTCCATTTAGGTCTTGGACTGCGTCTATTGGCAGCGCCGGAAGCTTTACCAGCAGCGTTACAGGCCCTCTTGGCAACCCATCCCATGGATTTCCTCTACGGCTGCATTGCCGCAGATATCACTCTGGGAAAAAAACACACCCACCATCTGGAACACTGCCACAACTGGCGCATCGGTCGCAAGCTTCTTGAGCAAAGTAAAAAGGAGAGTCCCGCAGCTGAGGCCTGTGCTTATGGATATCTGGCTCACCTGGCAGCGGATACCATCGCCCATAATTATTTCGTCCCCTACAAACTGGTCATGACCTATAACACAACATTACTCAATCATGCTTATTGGGAAATTCGTGCTGATATTGGAGTCCGGGACGAAACTTGGGAGACAGCACAACTATTGGCGAAACAGGATAACCGTCAGAATGACCGAATGTTAAACAAAGTCCTATCTGATACAATCTTCTCATTTCGAACCAATAAGAAAATTTTCAATTCAATGATGCTGGTTACCCGGCTACAAAATTGGCATAAATTGATCAACACCATCTCAAAACGATCTAAATGGAAATTTGATGAACAGGAACATAACGAATATATGATCATGGGGCTTGAAGCCATCAATGGCATTCTTGGAGATGAAAACAGTCCCTATTGGAATGCTGATCCAACAGGTGATCGGGCCCTGACTGCTGCAAATCTTATTAGAAAAAACATGAACCACCTTTGGCTCGACGGAAAACTCCATCGGGAAGATTCAGATTTGATTCTTAAGGAACTCCGAAATCGGTTTAAACTTGGCATCACCGACCCCGATGAAATATTGCCATTATTTACCGTTATTTAGCCTTCCACAGCACCATTACTCGATCCAATAATCGCTGTGCAACTTGTGATTTACTCATCTTTTCCAGCTCTTCAACCCGACCATCAGCATGTAACAAGCGAACAATATTGGTGTCAACATCAAACCCGGCACCATCCTGAGTAATATCGTTGGCAACAATCAGATCGAGGTTTTTCTTTTGCAATTTTTCTGCTGCATGAACCAGCAATCTTTCCGTTTCAGCGGCAAATCCGACAAGGACCCGATCCTCCTTTTGCTGACCGAGTTCGGTGAGAATATCGGGATTTTTTTCCAAATCCAAGGTTAATTCATCTGCTGTTTTTTTCATTTTTTGCACTGAACGATCAACTGGTCGATAATCTGCAACCGCCGCAGCTTTAATCACCACATCTATGTTTTCTAGATGATCAAATACCACAGAATACATCTCATCAGCAGAAATAACTGGGATACAGCGCACCCCAGTCGGCACGGTTAAATTTGTTGGCCCGCTAACCAAAATAACTTGTGCGCCACGTTGTTGAGCTGCTGTCGCAATAGCAAAACCCATTTTACCGGAAGAATAGTTAGAGATGTATCGAACGGGATCTATCTCTTCCCGAGTTGGCCCTGCAGTGATCAGGACATGGCAGCCAAGCATATCTTTTGCTGTCAACACCGACTCTACAGCACCAAAAATGACCGTTGGATCAGGCAATTTTCCCTGACCGTCCCAACCACAAGCCAGAGCCCCGTTGACCGGTTCCAGGATATGGTAGCCAAGACCAGCTAAATCATTCTGATTACGTTGATAGATTGGATTTTCATACATATTACTGTTCATTGCCGGAACAATCAAAACCGGTGCTTTAGTCGCCATAACGCTGGTAGTTAACAGGTCATCGGCAAGACCCTGAGAAATTTTACCGACCAGATTAGCGGTGGCTGGTGCCAGAATAAACAAGTCGGCACGATCAGCAAGAGAGATGTGATCAATTTCCTGTTCCTGAGAAAGACTGAATAAATCTGTATGTACCGGGTGGCCAGATAAAGTCTGAAAGGTCAGCGGGGTGACAAATTCACAGGCATTTTTAGACATAATAATATGGACATCTGCCCCCGCCTTGGTCAGCAGCCTTAATAATTCAACAACTTTATAAACAGCAATACCGCCACTGACACCAAGAACAATATTCTTACCCTGCAACATATCCTACTCCTCAGTTTAAAAAAGGATTATGCAATTTTTCTTGCCCAATAGTGGTCATTGGCCCATGACCGGGATAAACTCTGGTTGATTCCGGCAATGGTAATAGTTTTTCTTTAATATTATTTATCAATAATTGATGATCACCGCCGGGAAGATCAGTGCGTCCAATAGATCCGGCAAATAAGGTATCTCCGACCAGCAGAGAACCATCGACATAGAGACAGATTCCACCGGGTGAATGGCCTGGAGTATGAATCACCTGCAACGACAATTTTCCCAGTTGCAGAGTTTCACCACCGCTAAGTTCACGTGTCGGTGCAGGTGATGATTCTACCCGCAAACCATATGCCGCAGCGTGTTCCCCGGCTCGATCAAGTAAAGGGCGATCATCTTGATGAATAATCAACTCGGCACCAGTGGTTTCGAACAATTCTCTATTTCCACCAATGTGGTCGAAATGGCCATGCGTGTTAATGATCATGGCCGCTTCCAGTTGGTGCTTTTTCAATAGCTGTAAAATATGATCAACATTCCCCCCGGGATCGATGATTGCAGCTTTACGCGTTTCCTCGCAGCCAACGATATAGCAGTTCACTTCAAGTGGCCCGGTTGGCAAAGTATCAAGTATCAAGAGGTTTCCCCTTTTTCAGTTATGGAAGCAAACAGGTCGAGATTTTTCTCCCTCAACTGGTCTCCCAGAGTTGTTCCAAGAGGCTTATCATAGCGTTGTCTTTTCTCTCTTTGCGGTTTCCTTTCAGGTTCTGGCTGCAAATCAACAATTTCCGGCTCAGAATCTTTTTTAACTGTTTCCGGCTGCACCGAACCTTTATAAAAATAACGATCATAAAGACGATGATAACTGGTCCAGTTCCCCTCCCGATCAGGTTCTTTGTCTATATGAGTTTGTACCCCATTAATTTTTGAATCGAGATCATCGACAAAATTGAGAATCACCGCTTCAAGAAATTTTGGCCTTTTAGGAGAACCAAAATCGTATTGACCATGATGGGAAAGGAGCAAATGTTTGATCAACATTGATAACTCCTGGGGAAAATCAGGAATCTGACGAATCCGATCTTCAACCATCTGCACCCCAATAACAATATGACCCAGAAGTTTTCCCTCATCGGTATAATCAAATGAACGCTGATAAGATAATTCCCTCACCTTACCGACATCATGGAGAATTGCTCCACAGATCAATAGGTCACGATTCACCTGCGGATAGCGGGCGGCAACATCACTGGCCAGTGCGACAACAGCAAGAGAGTGTTCAAGAAGACCACCAAGAAAAACATGGTGCATCGCTTTAGCTGCTGGTGCTTTGCTGTAAAGTGCAAAAAATTCCGCATCATCAAAAAAAGCACGAAGTAACGCTTCAATATGTGGATTGGTGAGGGTTTCTAATATGTTATCAAGCTCATTACGCATCTCAACCATTGGTCGTTGTGAAACCGGCAAAAAATCGCCCAGATCAACGAGATTCTCTTCGATTTTCTGTAAATCCTGAACAATCAGCTGCATCTTCCCCATATAAACACTGGCTTTAGCACTGACCAGAATAAAATCATTCTTCTCAAACATGCTTGAAAACTGATCAACCTGATCCCAGATTCGTCCTTCAACCTCACCGGTACGATCCATCATTTTTAAGGTCATATATGGCTTACCATTTTTTGCCATCGCGGTAATTTTATCCCGCACTAGAAAAATCGATTCAACCCGATCACGCTCTTTTATCTGATTAACATAGACTGTTTTTTTACTATTTATGTTCAAAGCATCCTCTTTTCAAGAACCATTGTATCTGTTGATAATAGCTGTTGCCGCCTTCATACCATCAATTGCCGCACTCATGATACCCCCAGCATAACCTGCCCCCTCACCAGCTGGAAACAGCCCTTTATGGCTGATCGATTCACCCTGTTGATCACGAACAATTCTCAGTGGTGCTGAAGTGCGCATTTCAACGCCGATCAGAGTCGCTTCCGGACCAACAAAACCACGCATACGCCGATTGAAATGGGGAAATGCTTTGCGCAGACTGCTTGTAACAAACTTGGGGAGACAACTATTTAAATCAGCATGGACAACCCGTGGTTGGCAGGAAGAATCAAGCTGCCCGCCACGCCCATTTAAAAACTCCAAGAGTGGTTGTGCTGGGGCATGCCAGCTAGCCCCACCAGCCAGATATGCGGCCTGTTCCCATTTCCTTTGAAAATGAATACCGGCCAACACGTCATCATTGGAAAAATCCTCAGGTGAGACAGAAACAACCAGAGCACTATTAGATTTGGGCATATCACGACGGAAATCACTCATTCCGTTAACCACAATTCCGCCATCCTCAGAAGAGGCGTTAACAACCAAGCCACCAGGGCACATGCAAAATGAATAGACTCCCCGTCCGCTATCGGGATCATTCCAAGCCAAACGATAATCGGCTGCAGGCAGTTGTGGGTGGCTGCTCCTGCCATACTGAATTTGGTTGATTAACTCAAGAGGATGTTCCACTCGCAAACCGACCGCAAAGGGTTTTTGTTCTAATTTGACATTTTGATCAGCTAGCAACTGATAAGTATCACGTGCACTGTGTCCAAGAGCCAAGATGAGGTGATCACAGTCAATACGATCATGATCGTTAACTATACCTGCACTGATGTGAGCATTTATTGTTTCGAATCCAGTCAAGCAATTGGAAAAGCGGATCTCGACACCAAGAGAAAGAAGATGCCGCCGAAACTGGACCAGAACTGAACGCAAACGATCAGAACCAATATGTGGTTTTGCCTGCCAGAGAATTTCTTCTGGAGCTCCGAACTCGACCAGGCGTTCTAAAATATGGCGCATCGCAGGATGATTCAAACGGCTGGTTAACTTACCATCCGAAAAAGTTCCAGCACCCCCTTCCCCAAACTGGATATTACTCTCGGTATTTAATGAACCACCAGACCAGAAATTTTGGACATCCTGCAATCTTTCTGCAACCGGACGTCCCCGTTCGACAAGACAAACCTGTGCACCAGCTTCAGCCAGAAATAATGCAGCGAAAAGTCCTGCTGGCCCCATCCCAACAACCAGTATTTTTGGTTTTTTTCCCAAGGAGAAAGTATCTAAGATGTGGGTATCTTTCACTTCTGATAGAGTCGTCAGGTGAGCATTCTTCTTGAGCAGCTCAACCTCATCGGCACAGCTGAATTCAACTGTATAAACACGCAACACGTCCGGTTTATGCCGCGCATCAATCCCCTTTCGCACAATTTTCCAGCTCGTGATAGCTTGTGCCACAATATTGAGTTGAGCAGCAATTCTATCTGGAAGCAAACCAATTTCCTCTCCCAAGTGGAGGGATATTTCACGCAATCTTAGTGCCATAATCGTTAATGAACCAAATCAGGAAACAGTGGCAATTCAATCATAAAACAAGCCCCTTCTCCAGGAGAGCTATCAACTTGGATCTTCCCACCACAACTTTGTACAATGCGCAAAACAACGGACAAACCAAAACCGGTTCCCTTCTCTTTCGTAGTAAAAAAAGGATCAAATATACGTGAAATATTCTCGTATGGAATCCCTCTACCAGTGTCGACAACCATGACTGACAACTTTTCCGCATCGGCCTGTAATGAAATCGTCATGGTTCCACCTTCCTCCATTTCAAACAAAGCGTTACCAATCAAATTGGTAAAAACTTGCTCAATCTCAAGAGAATCCGCCTGGATCAATGGCACCTCTCTATCAATATTGAGTTCAAGCTCTATCTTTTGTTTGTTTATTCTGACCTGATAGTTACTGAGAACTTCATCAATAACTTCAGCTAAATTAACCTGTTTTAGTTTACTTTCATCACCGTGACTGGATGCCAGCATTTTCATCAGAATTTCATCAATCCGCTCAACCTCCTGAGTAATTTTATGGACATAACCTTGATTTTCTTCATCTAATCCCTCAGCTGAAAGTAGAATTTGGGCAAACAGATTAATCGAATTCAAAGGATTACGAATTTCATGTGCCATCCCTGCTGATATGTGACCAAGAGTTGCTAACTTTTCTGACTGGATTATTTCCTTATGTGCCTGTTCCAGTTCAGAGCTTTTCACACGCACTCGTTGTTCCAATTTTGAATTCCACTGTTTGATTTCATCCTGTAAGAATTCACGTTCTTTCAATAGCTCACGATTTTCTATCTCAACTTGTCTGACTGCCAAAACTGCATCGATCCGTTGCTGCAAACTACGGCTGGCAAATGGCTTACGCAAATAGTCCGCAGCACCAGCTTTCATTAACTCAACAGCAACCTCTTCATTACCCTTGCCTGTGAACATAACAACATAGGTATCAGGATACTGACCGCGAATTTTTTTAAGCGCATCCAGACCATTCATAACGGGCATCATATAGTCAAGCAGAACAAGGGCGGGTCGATGCTCCTTGACTTTCTGTAAGCATTGTTCACCGTTATTTGCGGTGACAACCTCAAACCCGCACTTCTCTAACAGTAATCCTGCAAGCTCAACGATGACTTCATCATCATCAGCAATAAGAATTGTTTTACCGGCAAAACGACTTCGATGACCAATCATGCTGAAACGCCCTCACAGGATCATTATATGAGAAACAAATAAATTTGATTTTGAATTATATCAAGCGAATCTACTTTTGAGCAAAAAAAACACAATAAAAAAGCAGCCATTCAGCTGCTTTTTTATAAACCACCAAAACCAATTTTTACTGACTATTATTCTTCCAGCCTGACAGTCAAAACAGGAATCTTTGATTTACGCACTACTTTTTCTGCCGTACTACCAAACAACACATGATCCAATCCTGATCTTCCATGAGTGCCGAGCACAATCAAATCTGCCGATTTTTCCTCCCCTTGGCTAATAATCTGCTCATATGGCAGTCCGGGGACAATCAATGATTCATAATTTTCAAAATCATGGATATTCAGTCGGCAAAAACTCTCCATCATTTTTTTTGCCCCCTCTTCAATTTCATCCTCAAGCTTTTCAAATGAAATGTGAGGAACATAGAAACCACGTAAATCAACCGGTTCATTAATGACATGCAATACCAACAACTGTGCAGAAAAACTTTTTGCCATTGATAATGCCATCTGAAAGGCATTGTCCGAACTATCAGAAAAATCAATAGCAGTTAAAACCGTTGCGATTTTTTTCATAGACACCTCCTATCAGGGTACAATCATAGATCCGTTCAACAAGCTCGTTTGGTCAAAAGTTTTACTAATAATGGATTTTAAATCCTCAAATTTAACCGGTTTATGCATGTACTCGATCGCCCCAAGATTCATCGAATCCAAATAGGAACCAATCCCACCGTAAGCAGTTAGCATAATAACTTTTATTTCAGGATAAGATTGATTTATCTCACGCAGAAAAATCAAACCATTCATCCCCGGCATATTGATATCAGTAATGATCAGATCAACTGTTTTTTCACAAAGATATTCTAATGCCTTAAATCCATCAGCAACGGCCTCAGTCTGATAACCATCCTGACAAAGCAATTTAACTAACCCTATACGGGTATTTTCTTCATCATCAACAATTAAAATTCTTCCCATTTCCACTCCTGACACACATCGTTACGATAAGTGTAGCAGTGGACTGCAGTCTGTCAAGCCAACTAGAAAAATAATAACATGCTGATTTAACTTATTTTTTTATGATAAATATTAAACTGAAGAGTTAATTACGAGTCTGATAGGGATTTCAATAGACCCTTTGCTTTATACCCTATTTCAGACTTTGGAGAAAATTCCAGAATGGTTTTAAGTTGTTCCTCCGCTTTTTCGGAGGAGCCCTCTTGCAACAACAAAACAGCCAATTGATAACGGGCGCGGAAAAAATGCGGTGCAATATCGATTGCACGCTGCAAGGAAGACTTTTCCTGGTCTATGTCACCCATGGCTTGATAAATTTCACTTTTAAGAAAATATGCCGCAGCATAACGAGGAGCAAGGACTATTGCTTCAGTCGAATACTCCAGTGCTGTTGAATAGTCCTTTTTCTGCAAATAAGCATATGCCTTACCTGCAACTGCAACATGAGCGTTGACAAACAGAAGATTCATTGAGGCGTGGTCAAAATATTCAATCGCCTTATCCCATTTCTTCATATCCAGATAGAGAGAAGCCAAATTATTTTGATATCGGGGATCGTTGTCGGATAAGTCCAGGGCTTTCAGGTAGTGTTCTTCCGCCAAAAGATATGCTTTTTTACGTTGATATGTTTGTGCCAGAGCAATCTGAATGGAACTGTTTTGTGGATCTTGTTGAACTGCGACTAGTAACTCTTTCAATGCCAAAGTTGGATTATCACCCTGAAGATGAGCCAGCGCTAATTTATAATGGATGTCGGCCTGATTGTGGTCCTTCTGCGCCTCAGGGCGAACAGGCACACATGCAAAAAGGCACAATACCAGAATCACAATAAATAATTTCAGCCCATGGAACATATATTCCTCCAGAAATATTCACATTGAAGCAAAAAAACGTCCCAAGCTTTTGCGACTACGCAAACGAAGCTTCTTGGTTTCATCACCAGCTTTTGTAACGACAGCGGGTTTTACGACTTTTGTACCTTTAGGTGGTTGACAGATCGGCAAAGCTACCCAATATGACTGTTTTTTATGCTCAGCTAATAAATGATAATCGGTTTCCGTCAGAACAAAACCCATTGATTCCACAAAGCTATAACCCTCTTCATAAACCTCTTCAGCATCTTCAGCTGGCAACTCGCCGAACTTTGGCACGAAGAAAATTGAACTCTGACTTTCAGCCAAATAAAAAGCCACAACAATCAAAACTTTATTACTACCTGAAATTTGCAGAAGATATGCCTGACATAACTGCGGTGGATACCCGGAAAATGCCAGCTGTACGCGACTTGACGCAGTATGCAGATGGGTCACTTTGCCAGCCGGAACATTCAGGCTTTTAAGCTGTTTGTGTTGAATAAACATCAACCGACCCCCTTACCATAATAAATAAGTATCGATTAAAACATAATTAATCAATATCAGCAAACTCGGTCAGCAGTTTGATTTTTTTATAACGGTCAGTAATCTCGGAATATTCAATTTCTTTGAGACGATCAAGGCTAAATTTTTCGACTGTGAAAGAAGCCATAACGGTACCGAAAACAGTTGCTTTCCGTAGGTTATGTTCTTCCAGATTTCTGGTTGCCGCAAGATAACCGATAAATCCACCAGCAAATGTATCACCAGCACCAGTTGGATCAAAAACTTCTTCCAACGGATAAGCAGGCGCTGAAAAAATCGAACCTTCGCCGAACATCAATACCCCATATTCACCACGTTTGATCACTAGGGTTTCAGGTCCAAAACTGCGTACAATTTCAGCAGCCTTAAACAGGTTTGGCTCATCCGCCAATTGGCGTACTTCAGCTTCATTAATTAGCAGGATATCAACCTTTGCAAGAGTTTCAATCAGTGCAGCTTTTTTCCCTTCAATCCAGAAATTCATCGTGTCACAGGCGACTAGTTTTGGATTTTTAACCTGTTGGAGAACTTCCAATTGTAGCTCAGGATCAATATTCGCCAAAAATACGTATTCGGCATCCCGGTAGTTTGCAGGGAGGACAGGCCGAAACGATTCGAAAACATTGAGATGAGTTTCTAAAGTATGTGCTTCATTCAAATCATAATCATAGCGGCCCTTCCAGCGGAACGTTTCCCCTGGGGCCTTCTGTAAACCGGTGAGATCAATATTGCGACCCTGCAAAAAATCAATATGCTCTTGAGGAAAATCATCTCCGACAACGGCTACAAGATTGACTTCTGTAAAAAAACTGGCCGAAGTAGAAAAGTAACAAGCCGACCCTCCAAGAACATCATCCGCCGCTCCAAAGGGGGTTTTAATTGAATCAAAAGCAACACTCCCAACAACTAGAATACTCATTGTAACATTTCCTTTCAGCTCATATATTTTCCAATGATCGGCTCAAGAGCTTGTAGTGTTTCAGACGGAATCAAGCTTTTATCCGTCATAATGGCAAACCTAAGGGCTTCTGCGCAGGCACAATCTCTCTGCTGTCGCTGTTGGACGATATTATTTGCTGCAATGTTGATAATGTTCTTCGCAATCGCAACATTCTGCTGAATAATCGCGATGACCGCTTCAACAGAAACATCATCATGCCCTTCGTGCCAGCAATCATAATCGGTTGCCAAAGCAAGGGTGCCATAGCAAATTTCAGCTTCACGCGCCAAACGAGCTTCGGGGAGATTGGTCATGCCGATAATATCTACTCCCCAGCTACGATAAATATGTGATTCAGCCCGAGTTGAAAAGTTGGGCCCTTCAATACAGACATAAGTTCCCCCCTTATGGACAGTTGCACCAACCTTTTGAGCCGCATCAACCAGGATAGCTGACAAGTCAGCACAAACAGGATCAGCAAACTGAACATGGCCGACAATGCCATGACCAAAGAATGTCGAAGCACGTTTTCCTTGGGTACGATCAAAAAATTGATCCGGGACGACAATATGCCCAGGAACAATCTCCTCTTTCATACTCCCCACAGCAGACACAGAAATAATATGCTCTACCCCAAGAGTTTTCATCCCGTAGATATTAGCCCGATAGTTCACTTCCGATGGCAGCAGCCGATGTCCGCGGCCATGGCGCGGCAAAAAAACCATCTGTGCCTCACCGAGGGTTCCGGTCATATAAACGTCTGAAGGGGCGCCAAAGGGTGTTTCAAGATTAACCTCTCGAACATCTGTCAGTCCTTCAATTTCATAGAGCCCACTGCCACCGATAACACCGATAACTGGTTGTTTCATGTCATATTCCTCCACAGTTACGTAGCTATTTCGTTGTTTTTCCTGATCATATCAGCGTAATTCCCCTCTCCCTGAGGGAGAGGGCTAGGGTGAGGGGGAAATGTTGCCAACTGCACCCAAATAGTAATCTTGTCTAATAATTCCCCTCATCCGGCCTCCTTCTCCCTCATGGAGAAGGTGCAAAAGGAAGATCCATACTATTCAAATTACTTTTGCAAAACCTCCGATTTATCCTCAAGTTTCCCTTTTAACTGTCCACAGGCTGCAGAGATATCCTGTCCCTTACTGGCGCGAAGTGTCGCCACAATATCTCGCTGTAAAAGGTAACTCTGGAACGCTTTGATTGATTCTTCTGTAGGGGCCACAAATTCAGCCCCATCGTGTTCATTGTACGCAATCAAATTAACTTTACAACGAACACCATGTAGCAGCTTTACCATCCGTTTGGCATCAGTAGTTGAATCGTTCACCCCACCGATCAAAATGTACTCAAAGGTCACCCGTTGTCTGGTATTACGAGAATATTCCCGGCAAGCGTTCATCAATACATCAAGAGGATAACGCCGATTAACCGGCATCAACTGATCACGAACTTCATCCGTCGTTGCGTTGAGAGAAACAGCCAAACTAACTTTAATTCTCTGACTCAACTCAGCGATTTCAGGAACCAGACCACAAGTAGACAGTGTAACCCGGCGGGTTCCATAACCAAGCCCATCATCCAGATAAAAAATCTTCAGGGCAGTCACTACATTGTCCAGATTATGTAAAGGTTCGCCCATCCCCATCAGGACAATATTAGAGATCGGTCCATCCTGTAATGCAGCACAAACCTGATTGACAATCTCTTCAGGTCGTAAATTTCGCGCCAGCCCGAATGTTCCCGTCATACAAAACTGACAGCCCATGGCACAGCCAACCTGAGTCGAAATACATAAAGTCGCCCGCCCTTCGTCCATCGGAATCCGGACAACTTCCACAGCCTCACCGTCGTCAAGACGAAATAAGTATTTACGGGTTCCATCACTGCTGGTTTCAACAATTTCCGGCTGCCATGAAGAAATAGTGGCTCGTTCTGCGAGTTGGCTGCGAAACTGTTTTGCCAGATCTGTCATCTGATCGAAATCAGTGACATGACGCTGATAAATCCAGCGCAAAATTTGTTTTGCCCGATATTTTTCTTTACCAAGATCAGAAAGAAATTCTTCCAATTGCTCCTGGGTCAGACTTTTAAGATCGATCTTTCCTGCGTTCAAAAAAAAACCTCATCAAATTAGGGTGTTACAACCAAAAGAAGGTTCCAAAAAGGACTTAAAAACTGAAGCATTTAGGAATAGTTTTTCTTGGTGCTCTTGGTGCCTTGGTGGCAATCAGTCTTTGTTTTGGTTATAGGTTCAATTCATTATAAGTAGCTATTCAATACGAAAAAGCCCTCCGGGAGTTTACCGAAGGGCTTTCACAGAAACAAGCTATTTACCGTGGCGTCGCAAAAAGTCCAGCCTACTACGTTACAGCGTTTCGCCAAGATCTCGACACACATAAAGCATGCCTTCGCTCCTGAAAACCCGCTAAGTCTTGTAGGACGAATTTTTTGTTTAGCCACTTAACAGTTTTTAAAGTAATTCCAAACCATTAAAGAAGTAGCCCAGTTCGAAAGCTGCAGTCTCAGGAGCATCTGAACCATGGGTCGCATTCTCACCGATATCGGTACCAAATTCTTTACGCATGGTGCCGTCAGCCGCTTCAGCGGGGTTGGTTGCACCCATCAGATCACGCCACTTGGAGATAGCATTGTCTGCCTCCAGTGCCATAACAATACACGGACCGCTACTCATAAAATCGGTCAATTCACCAAAGAATGGGCGCTCACTATGTACAGCATAAAAACCCTCAGCTTCAACTTTACTCAGGTAGAGTTTTTTCAGACCAACAACTTTGAAGCCCTCTGCATAAATCCGTGCCAGAATTTTACCGGCAGAGCCAGCAGCAAAAGCATCAGGCTTAATAATTGCGAATGTTTTTTCCATGATATTTTCTCCTTATATTGATTTACCAAAGTGAGGCGCTTTCTAGCATCAGCCCCACAAACTGTCAAGATATTAACGGCACCATGAATCTACTGCCCTGCCAGCTCCACCAATAATGGAAGAACTTTACGCAGTGCTGTTCCCCGATGGCTGATTCGATTTTTAATCTCAAGCGGTAATTCAGCCATGGTTTTACCATATTCGGGAACGATAAAAAGTGGATCGTAACCAAAACCACCAGTGCCACGTTCCCCACGCATAATCAATCCCGATACCTGTCCATCATAAGTTTCACATCGCCCATCGGGCCAAGCTAGAGCCACAACACAATGAAAAGCAGCCTGCCTTTTTTCGTCAACAACACTATCCATTGTAGCCAATAACTTATCATTGTTGGCGGCATCATCGCCCTGCTTACCGGCATAACGTGCTGAAAACACCCCCGGAGAACCGTTTAGAGCGTCAACAACAAGGCCGCTATCGTCAGCCAAGGTCAGGTAGCCACTGAACTCTGCCATCTCTTGAGCTTTTTTACGCGCATTGTCCGCAAAAGTAGAACCATCTTCAATAACTTCAGGAGGATCGGTCAATTGATCCAACCCGACAACCTCAATGGGGGCATCAGCCAGCAACCGATTAATTTCTTTCAGCTTACCCTGATTTCCGGTTGCGACCAGCAATTTCATAACTCAGAATCCAAAGATTGTTGCTGCAAAAAAGTCAGTTGGGCACACCCTGCCAAAGCCAGGTCACGTAGAGCATCGAGTTCCTCAAGAGAAAAAGGCTCTTCTTCTGCTGTTCCCTGCACTTCAACAAATTTCCCGGAACCGGTGATAACAAAATTCATATCGACATCGGCGTTGGAATCTTCTTCGTAGTTAAGATCAAGTAGTGGTTTTGCTCCGACAATACCGACGCTTATAGCGGCAACACTATCTTTAAGTGGCATTTTTTTCAATTTCCCCTGCTTCACCAAACCACTCAGAGCATCGTGAAGAGCGACATAAGCTCCGGTAATCGACGCTGTTCGGGTTCCACCATCAGCTTGGAGAACATCACAATCGATTTGTACGGTTCTCTCCCCCATACCATCCAGATTGGTAACTGCCCGTAACGAACGGCCTATCAGACGCTGAATTTCCTGCGTTCTTCCCGAAATTTTCCCCTTGGCTGCTTCGCGCATAGAACGGGTATGGGTTGCACGCGGCAACATGCTGTATTCAGCAGTAACCCACCCCCGGCCTTTACCACGCATAAAAGGAGGAACTCGCTCTTCAACCGAGGCATTACAAAGAACCTTGGTTTCACCACAGCAAACCAGTACAGAACCTTCGGCATATTTGGTAAATTGGCGTTGAAAGCTGATCGGTCGTAATTGATTTTCCAACCGACCATCAAAACGCTGAATTTCAGTTAACTCCATTCATTTCTCCTTGGACTTTTTGGCGTAACGTTGAATACCCATATAGAGGGCCTGAACCATTTTATCTTGATATTTTGGGCTTTGCAATTGCTCCAACTCTTCCGGGTTGCTTAAATAACCAAGTTCGATTTGTACTGTTGGAAGGTTCCCCCGACCAAGAGACAACCGTGAAGATGGGTAGATTCCACGCACCGCGATAGCACTCTCTCGCAAGCTCCGTGCTAATTCGGTAGCCAGCTGCATGCTGTCACTCCCAAAAACCTCAACATCGTTTTGATCAGTAACATTTGAAGTTACTTCTTCTGGGCGGACAAACAAACTGACACCTCTAAGTTCCGAAGAAAAAGCGGCTTGAGCATGCAATAACAACCAAATATCGACACCCTCTTTCGATGCAGACTGTAGTCGTTGTTCCATCGTCAATTCGTAATCGCCATCACGACTTAAGTAAATAGGGATGCCCAGCTTCATCTTCAACTGTTTAGCCAGTTTTTCTGCAATATCCAGATTAAGCTGTTTTTCTTTATACCCAGAAGATGCAATAATTCCGGTATCCAACCCACCGTGTCCTGGATCAATAGCAACAGCACCAATCATAGGGCCGTTTTCACTGGTTTTTTTATTCAACAAAAAAGCAAATAATTTTTCCAGTCCACTTACCTTCTTTGCAGAAACCTTATCGGTATTAGAGTCAAGATTACGAAAATAGATTGATCGACCAGATAATTGAGCCAACTGGTTGAGGATAAAACTATCGGTAACACGAAGACGTCCATCAATAAAACGTGGCTTATCTTTCAGAGGGTAATACTCACCCCCTATTTTCAGAAATCCACTCGCGGGAGAAATCTCTGCAAGACCACGTTTTGTGTTAATGCGAAAGCTATGAGTGATTGAGTTCCAGTACCCAGTCAAACCGACAGCGTCCAATGCATCCTCAATAGCAATATAAGGGATACCGTCCTGCTGATACACATTTTCCAGTCGTACTGGATCTTTCCCTTGCAAAGCGATATCAACAGCAGCAAATGCCGGATATAACGGTAGGAACATACAGAATAAAAAAATCAAAAAACGCATGATAACTCCCTGAAAGGCTGGATGGTTATAGCTTAGCCTTCAGTGCTCTGTCAATCAAATGGACTCTATAGGAGAGACTTAGACAAGTGATTCACCTGCTGTTTGTTTAAGATTAAGAGCCTGAAACATCCGCTCGGTAAGTAATTGCTCCAATTTCTGTTGCGATTGTTTATCCGCATCTATACTGCGGATTTGACCACCCGCGATCATCCCATGGCCGCCAGCCGTTCCAATTCCTGCAACCATTTGTTGTATAATCAATCCAAGCCGTGCCTCCGGGTTTAGAGAACGCATCGATAGAATCTGGGTTCCATTAAACCAACCCATTCCGAGGACACACTCCACTCCTTGTTGGCGCAACAAAAAGTCAGCCAATTCCGCGACCAGATCCGGATTTTCGACCTTATGCAAATTAAAAACCAGCATTTCACCATAAATCCGCGCATTTTCAATTGCAGTGTGAAAGGTAGAAAAATAATTACGTGAAACTTGGGGATGAATAATATTATAAAGAATCTGATTATTCGAAATGGGCAGTAGTTTTAAATATGCCTCACGGTCTGCTTTTGACCACTCGCGACCAAGATCTTGGGTCTCTGATTTAATCGCATAGAACAAGCTGGTTGCAAGTTTTGTATTAATCGATACATCCTGATCATTCAGGTATTCATAAAGAATGGTTGCTGAAGCACCATAATGCTCACGAACATCAACCCATAGAATATCTGAAAAATCTTTTTTTGGCGGATGATGATCTATAACTAGATGAACTGGTTGACCTTCTGGTAATGAATTATTCCCCGCACCCGGTTGGGTGTCAACCATGCAAATTACAGAAAACTGGCTCAGATTCAGTTCACAGATTGGCAGCAGTGAAATCTCCAAGAGTTCAACCATCTTACGATTCTCACTACGGCCAATCACTCCACCATAAGCCAATACCGCATCCTGTCCAGTTTTCATCAAAATCAGATGGCGCAATGCCACAGCAGATGCGATAGAATCTGGATCAGGGTTATCATGACAGATAATTAGAATCTTGCCCTGACCACGTAGCCATTCAATCATATCGCTTACTGAATTACCTGCGTCAGTTTTGACCCTATTCAGCATCGAACCCACCTTCCTGAATTGCACAAGCTATCTGTTTTTCACACATGAAAGACATCAACCGGACCATCAGCCAACCGCTCCAACCCGTCAAGTATTCCCCATGGGGAGTTTTCAACAGCAAGGACAGAGGTTTTAAGGGATGAATCGATATCTTCGATAGACATATCATCCAGAAATAAACGATCCCCATCTTTCAGCATAACATCTGGAATCAAAAGCCCAGCACCCAAAGTTAAATGTTGCAACTGATTTAATAAATCAGTACCGGTTATTAATCCGGTCACCGTAACATCAGGACCAAAAAAATCATTCTTAATTGCAATCACATCCAGCTTGACCCCTGCTTTCAGGCTAAGTTGATCAGCAAATTTAAGCAATTCATCTTTAAACAAACAACCTGTTACCAAAGTAATTCTATCTAATTCCAACGGCTCTGTCTCAAGCAGAACTTCTTTTGCTTGTTGTCGAAATTGGGTAACCATCCCAACACCATTTTCAATTTGTGGAAACTCTTCATAATCAACAAAAGGTGGAATAGTCTGTCCCGCCTGAAGATAAAATTCATCGGCAGGGAAAACAAAGCGACTATTGTACTGAAGTAAAAATTGTTGCTGATATTGATGGATAATTTCAAGGGAAGAGATTGCATCCTGGCGTGTCATTTTTTCTAATTGTGGTAATTTCTGACGAAATTGCGTCAGCCCAACCGGAACCACCGCCAAAGAAACAATTTGCGGGTAAAACTGTGAAAGATCTTCAATCGTCTGCTGGAGTGCTGTCCCATCATTAATTCCCGGACATAAAACCACCTGACAATGAAGTTCAATCCCTGCAGAAGTTAAACGTTTGAGCAATGGTAAAATTTCTGGAATTTTTGTACCAAGGAGTTTTTCACGCAAATCATGATCAGTTGCATGCACGGAAATATACAAAGGTGAAAGTTGGTCACGAATTATTCTTTGCAAATCAGCTTCATTCAGGTTAGTTAAGGTGATATATGATCCATAAAGATAGGAAAAACGATAATCTTCATCCTTGATATACAGAGTGCTTCGCATCCCTTTTGGCAACTGATGAACAAAACAAAAAAGGCACTGATTTCCACATTGCCGCGGCTGTGGATGTTCCAATATTAGGCCCAGATCTTCCTGCGATTCTTTTTCCAGCTCAAATTCCCATAATTCATCGCCACGCAACACTCCCAGCAAAAGCCGATCAACCTCTAAGTGAAGGTGATAATCAACCATATCGGTCATTTCATGACCATTAATACTAAGCAACCTGTCACCAATAAGTAGCCCAAGTTCTGCGGCGTAACTGCCTAATTCAACCGATTCGATTCTTAACATTCTCTGTTATCTTTCTTAATCCAGTTGTTTTCTGTAGCTAGAAAACCTGTTTCGAGACTAGAACAAATACCTAAGTCAGAAGGGGAAAACAACAAGGGCGACACCACCGGTGTCGCCCTTGAGAGAAAATTTCACCCAAAAAAAGGACTAGTCACGCCCACCATGCAAACGAAAAGTGCCATCAGCTGAGGTAATTGAGCTAACCGCATGTTTATAGATAAGGATATCACCTCCGCTTTCTGCCAGGATACAAAAGCTGTCAAAAGACTTTATATATCCCTCTAGCTGATCCCCGGTCATCATGACAAGAGTAACCTTAACCCGCTCTTTACGAGCTTGATTCAAGTACTGATCTTGAATATTAAATGGTGATTTAGGCATGTCCGCTCCTTTACTAAAGTAAAAATTTATCAATAGATCGTACTACTTTAGCAGACTTTGTTGAGGAATCAACCCAAATAATATCCGCCTCTTTTCTGAACCAGGTCAATTGCCTTTTAGCATATTGGCGCGTGAACTTTTGAATATCATCCAGCATTTGTTCAGCAGAAGAACCCGCTTTTAAAAAACGGATAACTTCCCGATAACCGAGCGTTTGTAAAGCTTTAAGATCAAATGAATAACGTTCGACCAACCCTTTAACTTCACTGACAAACCCATCTGAAAGCATTAGTTCTGCTCGTTTATTAATCCGGGTATAGAGTTCATCACGGGGGAAATTTGGGGCAAGTTTCAATACACGATAGGGCTGTTCAGAAAATTGATGCTCTGCCTTAAGATCAGACATTCTTCGACCACTCATCGCACAGACCTCAAGCGCCCTGACTATACGAACCATATTGTTGGGATGAATGACAGCAGCGGAGGCAGGATCAATCTGCTGCAATTCCTGGAACAGGTAACCTGATCCTTCAGCTTGTTCACGCTGGTACAGCTGTTTTCTCAATTCAGGATTACTAGAAGGCAACTCTGCCAATCCTCCCAGTAAAGCTCGGATATAAAGACCTGTGCCACCAACAATACAGGGAATTTTACTGCGCGATGAAATTTCAGCAATCAGAATTCGGGATTGATCGACGAACTCTGCAACTGAATAATCCTGATCTGGATCAATCACATCAATCATGTGGTGTGGCACAGCTGCTTGCTCTTGAATTGTCGCTTTTGCCGTACCAATATTCATGCGACGATATACTTGTCGCGAATCCGCAGAAATAATTTCTATCGGAAATTTTTCAGTCAAAGTAAGAGCCAGGGCAGTTTTCCCTGAACCCGTTGGGCCACAGATCACTAATACCGGGATTTGTTCAGCTACTCTTAGAACCATGACTGATGTACTCACAAAAAAGACTAAATGGCATCACCATCATTATTTTCGCCGGAATAAGCGTTCAACTTCGATCAAAGTCATGCGCTGCATCACCGGACGACCATGAGGGCAATTCGCCTTAAAATCAATTTGGTCTAACTCTTTAAATAATGCTTTTATCTCGACTGGCTCAAGAGCTTGGTTGGCACGAATCACGCTGTGGCAGGCCATCAAGATCAGGATTTCATCTATCGATTCACGTAGTTGTCCAGTACGACCTATCCGCTCTAACTCCAATGCAACATCAACAACTAATCTGGCAGCATCTCTGTTTCCCAATAACTGGGGGATTGCCTTTAATGCAAAGGACTTTCCCCCAAAAGGCTCAATTTCAAATCCAAGGTTTTCCAGTTCATGCTGATTATCGCCAAGAGCAGTGGCACTGTTAAAATCAAGTTCCAAGACCTCTGGGAAAAGCAACGTTTGGCTAGGGATTGTCCCAATAGTATAAGCATGTCGTAGTTTTTCAAAACCAACTCGTTCATGGGCTGCATGTTGATCTATTAGAACCAGATCCGCACTATCTTGGCAGAGGATATAGCTCTGATGATACTGTCCAAGTATTTGCAAACGGGTGAAGAACCCTTCCGCTTCACTACCAGGCAAACTATATTGCTCAACATCAACACGTTGAACCGAGCGCAACAGAGAATTATAAAATTTGTCCTGCTGCGGTTCGATTGATTCAGAAGAAGAATAATTATCTTGTTGATTGTCTGTATACTGAGAATAATGACCAGAGGATTCTCGGATAGAGTTATCGGCTGGTATTTCACTGTCCGATGAAACAGGTTGGTTTCGTGGTTCTGCTGAATAATTTTCTATTCTAGTATCGGGCGTATTTCCCAGCCACTCTGCCGGGCGAAGTGTTTGTTGTAAACTCTTCGCGATAAAATCATGAACCATGGATTGTTCACGGAAGCGGACTTCGTGTTTGGTTGGATGGACATTTACATCCACCTGAGCTGGGTCTATCTGTATAAATAATACAACAACCGGATAGCGTCCTTTCATCAACAAATGTCGATATCCATCCATAACGGCATGTTGAACAACCCGGTCCCGAATATAACGACCATTGATGAAAGTATAGATATGGGATGTAGCTGAGCGAGTCAATTGTGGATGAGAAATCAATCCAGACAGTTGCAGACCGTTCTCATTCTGCAGGTCAACCGGTAGTAAATCATGCAACACCGATCGTCCCAACAAAGCAGCAACCCGCTCGCGTACCCCTTTTTCACGCCGTAAATCGAGCATCATTCGATCATTATGTTTTAAACGAATACTGACCGTTGGATTAGCCATCGCTTGCTTGGTGACGACATCTGCTGCATGACCAAGTTCTGTCTGTTCTTTCCGCAAGAATTTTTTTCGGGCTGGCAGATTGAAAAATAGGTTTCTAACCTCGACAACTGTCCCCTGCGGGAGGCCAAGCTCATCAACCTTTTTAATTTTACCCCCTTCGGCATAAATCTGCTGACCAAGACCATCATCATTATCACAGGTTCTTAAACGCAAGCGGGAAACCGAAGCAATAGATGCCAAAGCTTCACCCCGAAAACCCAGAGTCTTAAGGGCAAACAAATCGGCGTCAGTACGAATCTTGCTGGTTGCATGCCGTTCAAATGAAAGGAAAGCATCCTGTCGATTCATACCACAACCATTATCGGTAATCCGAATAAGACGTTTTCCCCCTGCTTCCAACTCAATCAAGATATTTGAAGCACCAGCATCAAGGGAATTTTCTAGCAATTCCTTCACCACCGAAGAAGGGCGTTCTACAACTTCACCAGCAGCAATTTTGTTGCATAACTCTTCGGGAAGTACATGTATTTTAGTTTCCATAGCACCATTATGACGATTCAATTTAAAAAAAGATAGCGGTCGGAATATAACCCGACCGCTATCTTAAACAATATTATTTAACCAAGGAGAAACCCTGAGACTATTTCCCTTCTAATCCATCAAAGATGATCTCAATATCATCCAACTCATCATCCTGAACATCTTCCTGAACTTCAGCTGATGACAAAGTTAAACCAACCGTAGCCAAACCAAGATCTTCGGCAACATTATTGATAATTGTTGCTGTCACTTCAGTACCATGTCGTAAGAATGTTTCGAACAGAGCATTATCACAAATCGTATTAATTAATCTTGGAACCCCGTCAGAAAAGTTATGGATCAATGCTAAAGCATCAGTAGAAAAAGGTGACTTCTCACAACCAGCAACTTGCAGCCGATAATTGATATATTCAAGCCCTTCCTCCGCCGAAAGAGGCTTCAAGGTATACTTAAAAGCAACCCGCTGAGCCAATGGCGCATCCAACTTCATAACATTATCAAGCTCAGGCAACCCAAAGAAAATAATATTAAGCAGTTTCTTATCGGGTATTTCCAAATTCAATAGACCGCGAAACTCTTCCATTAACTCACGCGTTTGCAGCATTTGTGCTTCATCAATCAATACAACAGCCTTACGCCCCTCTTTTTCAATTTCCAGAAGACGTTCATAAAGCTGCTTCAGCATTTTTAAAGGACTGATATCAGGGTTTTTCACCCCTAGCTGCATACAGATACGGGACATAATCCACTCAGGCGTAATTGCAGAGTGAATCATTACAAGCAAGGAGGATTCATATTTACTAAAGGGAAGATTATCGAGCATACGTCTAGCTAATGTAGTTTTTCCGGTCCCCACTCCACCAACAAGAACTGCCAGCCCTTTATCTGAATCCACTGAATATTTTAACCGCAGCAATGCCTGATTATGCTGTTCACTGTCAAAATAAAACTTATCGTTTGGCGCGTTTGAGAACGGTTCACGATCAAAATTAAAATGGTCGGTATAACCCATAAATACTCCAAGGAAAAACGACAGACAACTAGAGGAAAGAAATCCGTTCTTTACTTTCTTCCAAGTCAATATTGGAATCATCCTCAGCAATGCCAAGGGTATTTTTCAAAATAGAAATTTTTTCTCTAACATCTCGATAGTTGTTATCCTGTAAAAATACGTCCTGATAACTGACCAACGCATCATTAGAACGCTCGGCTCGCTCATAAAGTAATCCAAGTTCATAACCAAGGTTCAGTCGTTGGATATCTTCCAAGTGTGGAGAATCAAGGGCCTGTTGGAACATTCGCTCTGCGTTTTCATAATCACTCTTATCTGAAAAACTGAGTCCCTTCAAAGTTTGACAATCAACATAACGGGCTGGTTCAATTTCAGCCTTTTCAAACTCACTGATAGCATCATCTAATAAACCCATTTCCCGATAGGCAATGCCAAGATTATAATGGGACTCTAAATCGTCAGCAGCAATCTGTTCATCCACGTCAGTTTTAAAAATCTTTTTTTCAACAGATTCATCTGATTGAAGAGCATCCAGGCCAAAGTCAAAATCGATATCAGCAAAACTGTCGGATAAGGGGTTAGCCACAGGCGTCCCCTTATCTGCAACTTGTTGCTCTGGCGCATGATTCTGCAAAGCCTCAATCTCTTCAAGTTTCTGACGGCATTCAACAGAATCGTTATCATAAGCCAAAATACCTTGGCACACTTTTTCAGCTTCAGCGTACAAACCCTGCTGAACATAAAATTCCGCTTCTTCCAAATCTGCTTGCAGATTGTGCTCTACCGCTGATGCCGGTGCTTCGGAAGTTTCTTCCTCTAAATCAAAAGAAAAATCCAGATCATCAGTCTTATCCTGAACTAGATCCAGACTGTCATCAATATTCAGTTCAATAATTGCATCCGCATCTGCACTTTCACCAGAAAAACCACCATCAAGTGAGGACTCTAACTGGAGGTCAACGGTCTCATCCTCAACAATATCGAATACAAGATCATCACTCTCATCATTCAACACAAGATCATTTTCAGAAACCGCAATATCCTCTTCAACTGAACCTAGTAAAGAATCAGAAAGAGTCTCATCAATAATCATCTCATCTGGCTCATCTTCCTGTTCAGAGATAATATCGAGAAGCTTATCACCCTCACCTGTTAGCTCATAAATTGAGTCGAGTGTCTGCAAAATGACACCGTTATCGTTAAGCTTCTCTTTAAGAATCTCATAGTATTCTTTTAGGTGATCCAAACGATCTGCCTTAAAGAAAGTATCTTTCCATTCCTCCAATTCAGCAAGAGCACGATCATATTGGGCGGCATCAATTTCACACTTAATCATTGATTCTCGAATATCCAGATCGGTGGGGTCCATATCCAAGAGTTGTTGGTAGGTCGCACAAGACTTTGTCCACTCTTTAAGATCAGAATATCCTCGTCCCAATAAACGCAATAAATCAGGATCATCTCGCTTATCTTTTAAGAGATTTTCCAGGATTTTAACACCCCTTCCAAAATCGTTCTTTTCATAAAAAGCGAGCGCTAGCCCCATCTGTAATTTTTTGTTATTCGGATATAGAGGTAGAAACATCTTGTAAAGCTTGAGAATTTTATCAAAATCACCTTTATCACTTAAAATTTCAAGCACAGATTCGAGCTCAGAATAACCTTCATCCTTACGCTCATTATTGGCATAGACTTCTGCTAGTTTAACTCGAACATTCAGGTTAGTAAGATCAAGATCACGCATTTTCTCAAGGGTCTTGATCTCATCAGCAAGCATCCCGTTACGACCATAATAGTCAACCAAGTTACGGTACTCAGCCATGGCGTTGCCAAGAAGACCCTGCTTCTCATTTAATTCGGCAAGACGGTTGAATACTGCGATTTGGCTGGGATCTAGTCGCTGCATCTGCTTATAGATTGCAATTGCTTTTAAATAGAACCCATTACTGGAAAAATATTTGGCAATTGACTCATATTGTTCATAGGCTTCAGTATTTTTATTGGTACGAACATATAACTCTGCCAATTTTTGCCGCGAACGGACATCAGCAGGATCTATTTCGACAACCTTAGCGTAATCTTTAATCGCCTTGGCAACCTGTTTTTTCTTCAGATTCTTCTGTGCCGATTCAAGTAATTTATCTTTATTCGTTGCCAAAAAAAACTCCCCAAGATGGTCTATGTTACCGACAAAATAAACCTAAAAGATACGCGAAATACTCATCCAGTGTCAAGCAAGGCCAATAACTTATGGAGCCTACGAGATTAATTAGAAATATTTCAAAATAAGAATAGCATATTTTAAAAATAAAAAACAATAATGAATAATAATTTATTTATTTATTTTTAACTGTTTGATTTCACCAGCAGATAAGCGTCGATAGCTCCCCGTCATAACATCCTTCAGATCGAGAAAATCCAAGCGGATCCGCTTAAGTCTAACTACCGTTAATCCAAGGGTTTCACACATCCGCCGCACCTGCCGATTTTTTCCCTCATGAATCGTCAATTCAAACCAACAACTTGATCCTGTAGTTCTAATTTTATCTACTTTTGCTGGAGCAGTCTTACCATCTTCAAGAACAAGACCCCGCTCCAACCGTTTCACCATTTTACCCGTTAGCAATCCATGAACTTTCACCAAATAGGTCTTTTCGATATGATGACGGGGATGGCTTACTTGCTGCGCCAGTTCACCATCGTTTGTAAGCAACAACAACCCTTCGGTATTATAATCAAGTCGACCGACAGGAAAGAGTCGTTGCGGCAGATCACCCAAAAGATCCGTAACCAACTTACGTCCCTCTGGATCTTTAAGAGTTGAGACATAACCACGCGGCTTATTGAGCAGAACCGTAACTTTTTCTTGCGCTGGAGCTAGATTTTTTCCATTGATCTTAATCTGATCTATTGCAACATCAGCGCGGTCACCCAGTTTGGCCGGGTCACCATTTAGAAGAACCCTTCCTTCCTCAATCCATATTTCCGCCTGCCGGCGCGAAGCCAGTCCCGCTTGGGCGATCAATTTTTGTATTCTTTCTGCCATTTATTCACTCAACCGATTCAGGGTCCAAGGGATCAGCTTCAGCTAGTTCAGGATCCAGGGCGGTAAACTCTTTCAGCGTTGGCAGATCATTTAAATCACGCAATCCAAACAGTTCAAGAAAATGGCGACTAGTCCCATACATAAGGGGTCGCCCTGGAACATCTTTTTTACCGAGGATACGCAGTAAATTCTTATCCAGAAGAGTTTTCATCACTCCACCAGAATCAACCCCACGTAAATATTCAATTTCTGCGCGAGTCGCTGGCTGTCGATAAGCGATAATCGCTAACGTTTCCAGCGCCGCCCGAGAAAATTTTGCGGCACGATCCTTATTTAACTTTCTCAGCCAAGGAGCAAATTCCACCACAGTTCTAAACTGATAACCACCAGCAACCTCAGCCAGATAAAAGCCCCGATCAGCTGCAACATATTGCTGCTGCAACTGGATAACAATTGGTCTTATCATCGCTTTCGGCTGCTCAACCAGAACACTTAGTCGATCTAGGGATAAAGGACTATTTGCGGCAAAGATAAACGCTTCAATAAGCTGCCGTAAATTACCCATAACCTAGAAGTTCCTTTTGAGGGGAGATTTTAGCTATTTGGTCAGGGGAAACTGCCAACTCCAGCCAAATTTCACTAAATA
>JAOZLQ010000004.1:29930-30014 GCA_029934755.1 Desulfuromusa sp.
ACACTTAGTCGATCTAGGGATAAAGGACTATTAGCGGCAAAGATAAACGCTTCAATAAGCTGCCGTAAATTACCCATAACCTAG
>JAOZLQ010000072.1 GCA_029934755.1 Desulfuromusa sp.
GTTTCTCCTAAATAAATTTCAAACACTTATTCAATACTTGACAAATATTTTTTTATAAAACTATCTATTCCCTACCATTTGACATTGACAAAAATTAAATATAATGTGATTATCCAAATGATGTAGGCAACGTAATTCAACTATCAACAAATTGATAGACTTCACTGCGAGAAAAAACTTATGGCCAGAAAAAAAATGGGTGAGATTCTGATTGATAACGAAGTTATTTCTCAAGGTGATTTAGACCAAGCATTGATGCGACAAAAAGGGACCAACAAACCAATTGGAAAAATTCTTGAAGACATGGAAGTTATCCTTGAAGAGGATATAGCGAAAGCACTCTCAACCCAGTTTGGGTTCCCCCATGTAAAAAAATTCTCCCGGCATCGCTTTCCTTAAGCAGTTCTTGATAAAATTGATACAGAATCAGCTCTTGCCCACCTGATTTTTCCGTTAAAAATCGACAATAAAACCCTTTATCTAGCAATGTCAAACCCTCTTGATATGGCCCTACAAAGCGACTTATCATTTAAATTGGCAATGCGAATTTCTCCTTGTGTAGCCACCCCGGATGAAATAAAAACAGCGATCAAAAAACATTATTTAGCCGATATCCCGATTGACAAAGAAGATGACACTATTAATCTCCTGTTGGTGGACAATCAGGAAATTGTTCTAAATGCCGCCGAAGCAGCTTTAAAAAAAGAGGGTTATGTAATCTACAAAGCTAGAAATGGTGCTGAAGGGTTAAAAATTGCAACTCAACTACATCCACATCTAATCATCACCGATATCGTCATGCCACGAATGGATGGAATTGAAATGTTTAAGGCTCTACAGGCCAACGGTGAAATCGACAATATCCCGGTTATTGCCCTCTCTGCAAAAACTTCTGCGGAAGAAGAATATAATTTACTTGAGATGGGATTCTTTGATTTTATTGCAAAACCGATCAATCCAACACGCCTACTTGCTAGGGTAAAACGAGCCATTAGAGGACAAAATCACAACTAATCAAGCGACTTTTAAGAAAAACTACAACTGGAGTAAGTTTTCATTCGCAAGAGTTATTTTCTTTATACCATCGCTCGTAACTCGCCAGGTATTTTCGATTCCTACAGCACCAAGTCCAGGAAAAACTGCCTTTGGTTCAAAAGCAAAAGTCATATTTTCTTCTAGGATGTGATCATCGAAACCTTTGGCAATAAAAGGATATTCATCGACCTCGATACCTATCCCGTGACCAATAAATGAAACTTGAGCACCTGCCACGCCCATAAAATTATCCTTATAACCAAGCTCTTCTGCCAATCCATAACACTGCTGATAGATTTTCCCCCAAGTTACTCCAGGTCGAGCTAATACTTCGAGCTTTTCCTGAACTTTCATCATGTCGGCATAAGCTAACTGTAGGGAAGCAGATAATGGTCCGATTGACACTGTCCTGGTCTGGTCAACAAGATAACCATCATAAGCCACAATAAAATCGATTATAATCGGCTCGCCTGCTGCAATAGTTTTATAACCAGAGCCCTGACCAACAGCTGGATTCAGCCCTAAACCACCCAAGGGGGCATCCAGATAAGCAGACACAGCCCCATCGCTACCAGAAAAAATGTGACCAAAATATAGTTCTGAATTAAAACTTCTAAAACGGATAATCCCCTGGTGCCCTAATTTTCTGGCAAAGCACTCCAATTCTGCAGCAACTTCAAGGTCAGTCGTGCCAGCAACAATAACATTTTTGGCGTGATCATAGGTTTTGTCTGCAATCAAGGCAGCCTCATGCATAATCCCAAGTTCATAATCACTCTTAATTGCTCGTACCTTACGAATAAGCGGCGAAACATCTCTGATTTCAGCAGTAGGAAAAAGCTTCTGGTAACGCTGAAATTGCTGCACCGGCAAAACATCCAACTCCATACCAATACGCTGTGGCATCGTTAAACCAATCTCTTTCAATTGGTTCGGAAGTTCTCTCATACTGGTAATTTTTTTAATTTGCCGTAATCTAGATTCATTCCGCGCACGGTTATAATCTTTTATCACTAGATAAACTGGCTCACCCTCAGCAGGAATGTAGAGAAGTCCACGTTGAATCGTTCCGGTGAAATAAAAAAGATCACTACTCTGAACCAAAATGACCCCGGCAATATCCTCACCTTGCATCAGTTTCTGCAACACTTGAAGACGCATGTCCAATTCACTCAAAGGAGTTATTCGCATCGATTATTCCTTCATCTCTGTTAACAGAAATTTATTTTCAGGAGCTGAAATTTGTCATCAGTTTAGATCAAACGGGGCTAAAACTATTTGCTTAAATTTTAGGCAAAGAGGAAAAAGGTACGTTATCATGGGAGCTGTATTTAGCCAATCACCAGTTTTACACAGTGCTATCCACAGTCATTGTTCACAGCTACCTTCAACAGTTAAATATAAATATAATTCTCTATATTTTCAGTTAATTAGACAAGAAACATAGCGTTTTACTGCCTATCAGGAACAGCACAATCTGCGGGGTCACCGTTTAATTTTGCTAAAGCATGGGGCAGCACTGGCAACAGCACTTCAAAATTTTCCCGAGCTGCTCGAGGACTTCCTGGCAGGTTAATAATTAAAGTTTGTTGGCGTACCCCGACCACAGCACGTGACAGCATCGCCCGAGGGGTTATATTTAAACTGGCAGACCGCATGGCTTCTGCCATCCCTGTCACCTGATAATCAAGGACTGCTTGCGTTGCTTGGGGAGTAACATCTCGTGGGCTCAAACCGGTTCCTCCCGTGGTTAAAATAAGATCCAGATGTAAATCATCAACCCAGCTCTTTAGCATCATTATAATTTTATCCTGATCATCAGCAATGACTTGGTAGCGGGCAACATTTCCCAATTTTGATACCATCTCTGCCAAAAGAACACCACTTTCATCTTCACGCTCACCACGAGAACCTTTATCCGAAAGGGTTAAAATCCCGACCCGATAACTCTCTTCTATCATTGTTAGCTCCTTCATCGCTTCAGTATAGTTATCGTTTTTTAGTCATCAACATCCGCCTTGCATTGTTGACAATTGCCTGTCCAACTTCACGGCTCTTAGCCAGTTCTTTGATATCTTTTTCAGACAGAAAAGTCATGTAGCGCATTGCTTTCTGCAAAGGGGTTCGAGGATGAATAATCAATGCTTTTTTCATGTCATAAAGCTTTACCCAGTCCCGATTAAGGAGGATCATCCGAATCAGTTCATCACTGCTGCTGCGATTTTTTGCCACCATCACAACTTCACCTTCAGAAATTCTTGGGTTGCTCAAAACTGCGGTATTTACTTGCTTATTGGATTCACGGATCAATAAGGTTCGCCACTCTTTATCACCAGTCAATGCCATTTTAATTTTATCAGCAACTGACATCTCCTGCAGTTCCTGGTATTTTGAGAGGCTTTCCTCCTCAATTTCTTCATCTACGAGCGAGTCATCTTCATCTTTTTCTTCCACAGTATCAGCTGCAGTGTGCTGTTCCACCACAGGTTCCAGTTCAGGAACAGCTACCGGCTCGACCCACCCAAGGCGTTGTTTTGTGACTTTATCAACGTGGATATTATTGATAATTGCAGTTCTTAATACGTCAGTCTTCCGCAGGATTTCATCATTATGCGCAAGCATATCCAACACATCACCAGAGCTATTCTCAGCCAGAAACAATAGACTTTTTATCCCGGTCATCCGATGCACTAATGCCGCCTGCATAACTACTGAATCGTGGTAACGCAACTTTACGATGAAATCAATGATTGATGGATGCAACTCTGCCTGGCTCAGTGCAGCTAGCAAAATCTGCGCCGGTAGCATTTTCAGGGTACTTAAAGCCTCTTCCTTAAGTTCCTGATTTTCACCATGATAAAAAACGAACAAAACTGTGACCAGATTGTGCCCAGACATCGGTAGCGCACCACGAGCTGCAGCCAGACGGACACTATGCCCACCCCATTTGCTCATGATCCTGGCAACTTCTGCCGGGATGACTATCTGAATCTTTTCTGCTCCTTGTTGTTTCTCAGTCAAAAAAACTCACCTTTTTTTAATCACCTGCGTTTGTAATCCAAAACGGGAAATGTGCGCAGCAACCTCACGGGCAGTTTGCTGATCAGCATGGAGCGCCATCAACATGGTACCTTTCATAACGGTAATACTATCAACCAGAGTAACATTGACCCTTTTTTTCACCAAATCATCCTGCATTTGTCGTGCTCGACTTTCCTCGTGGAAAGATCCAGCATAAACAGCCAAATTATTGTTGTCAGGTAATAAAAATGCTGATTTTGAAACTTTTTTCAACCTTTCCAAGCGTTGACGCGCTTCTCCAGCAGGGTAAACGCCTTCTAACAAACGAATCATTGAGACTTGACCGCGTCCCGTCCTTTTTTGCGGATGCAATCCAAGTTCCTGTAGCTGACTGACAGCCCGTTCTAATTCAACAGCATTAACAAAGGGACCAACAGTAACGATATAAAGTGGAACCTCATTCTCAATCACTGGAGAAACAGTGGAAGTTATTATTTCAGATTTAGAAGCTGGATTTTTTTTAGCAGCAGTCACTGCAGTTGACAGATCGAGTTTCGGTCGTTGAGGTATAGGGAGCCTTGGTGAGACATAAAGGGCCAGTTGCGTTGCAGACGATTGCTTCACAGAAGCATTGCATAAATAATAATAGTAGCCCATTCCCAGAAGAAGTGTGCACAACAGTAATAACAATACGAGCAGTGACCCTGAACGACCTACTTTTCCGTTTTTTACAACTTTAACCTCTTGCTCAACAATATGATCGATAGATCGCGTTTCATCTAAATCATCAAGCAGGAGCGACTCAAGCCTTTCCTGGTTATTTCCTGATCTCACAGAGCTGTCAGACCTAGCGACCGATACCGGAACTTCCCGTTCATCCACAGCCATTTCCCAGACTCCTATATTCTGTACGAGAACCGGGACACCAGTGCAAGTGGTGTCCCGGGACTTCTCAGTCTTTGTTCATATCTTCCAGAATCTTGGCCGTCTGATGCGTTGGCACCTCTTCGTATTTATTGAATTCCATGGAGAACATACCACGATCTGAAGTCATGGAACGCAGTTCAGGTGCATACCTGAGAACTTCAGACATTGGCACTTCAGCCCGGATAACCTGGCTATTAGCCTGTGGCTCAACACCAACAACCTTCCCTCGTCTGGAGTTAAGATCACCAATAACATCCCCCATACAATCATCAGGAACTGTAATCTCAATCGCCATAATTGGCTCGAGAAGAACTGGCTTACACACTTCCATCGCCTTCTTGAATGCCATAGAACCAGCGACCTTGAATGCCATTTCTGATGAGTCAACTGAATGATGGGAACCATCATACAAAGTTACCTGAACATCAACGACCTGATTCTTAGTTAAAGGACCAGTCTTCATTGTCTCAATAATCCCTTTGTCGACTGCAGGAATATAGTTGCGTGGTATGACCCCACCAACGACCTTGTCGACAAATTCATAACCGCTACCGCGAGGGAGTGGCTTGACCTCAATCCAGACATCGCCAAACTGCCCCTTGCCTCCGGATTGTTTTTTATACTTACCTTGAACCTGGGTTGAAAGCTTGATGGTTTCACGATAAGGAACTTTTGGTTCCCGCAAAATAACATCGGCACCATATTTACGCTTGAGTCTTTCTACTGCAACTTCAAGATGAATTTGTCCCATTCCAGAGAGAACCATTTCCTTGGTCTCTGCGTCACGGGTTATCCGCAAGGTTGGATCCTCTTCCATCAACCGTTGCAGCCCAGTATAAACTTTATCTTCGTCCCCTTTATTCCTCCCTTCCAGAGCAAAAGAAATAATCGGTTTGAGTGGGACCAGTGGCTCATACATAACCTGATTTTTCAAATCACACAGGGTATCACCCGTTGCCGTAGTCTTAAGCTTAGGAACAGCAATAATATCTCCAGCAGCAGCTAAATCGATAGGAGTCTGCTTCTTTCCTTCAAGTTTAAAAATATTGCTGATACGCTCTTTTTCATCTTTGTTCGGGTTATACACAACGGTATCTCCCGACAAAGTCCCTGAATAAAGTCGCATGAGTGTCAGTTTGCCAGCATAGGGATCATTGATCGTTTTAAACACCATTGCAGAAAAAGGTTCGTCTTCACTTGGATGTCGCTCAACCGACTCATCAGTAAATGGCTTAACCCCGATCTGAGTTCCCTTGTCGACCGGCGATGGCAGACAAGCCACCACATAATTAAGAAGTTGACGCACCCCGATATTTGCAGTTGCACTACCGCATAACACCGCAGTAAAAACACCTGTCAAGGTTCCTTCGCGCAGGCCAAACAATATTTCTTCTTCGCTTAAGACCTCCCCTTCCAGATATTTTTCCATCAAATCATCATCAGCTTCAGCAACAGCTTCAAGCAGTTGTTCGTGCAGACGTTCTGCTTCATTTTGGTATTCCGGCGGGATATCGACTTCGTCAAAGGTTCCTTTACCATCAAATTGATAGATCTTGGCCTTCATTCGTACCAGGTCAATGATCCCTTTAAAATCTTCCTCAGCACCAATCGGCATGGTCACAACCACAGCACGAGCACCAAGAGATTTTTCCATATCATCAACGGCTTTCAGAAAATCAGCACGTTCTTTATCCATTTTATTAACAAAAGCAATTCTGGGAACTTCAAAAGAGTCACACCACTTCCAAATCTGCATAGTCTGAGACTTGACCCCGGAGATAGCCGAAACAATTACCACTGCACCACCAAGCACTCGCAAACAACGACGGGTATCATGCAAAAAGTTACTGACCCCAGGAGTATCAACAATATGCAGGCTGTGATCGTTCCATAGACAATGGTTCAAACTGGCACTGAGCGTCGCTTTACGTTTAATTTCTTCTTCCTCAAAATCCATTGAAGAGGTGCCGTTATCGACTGTCCCCAAGCTATCAGTCATACCCGTATTAAATAAGATCGCCTCAACCAGCGAAGTTTTACCGGCACTGTTATGTGCCACAATTCCAAGGTTTCTCAATTTTGTTGTATCGTACTTACCCATGAATCTCTCCTTTTCAAGAAAAAGCCTGCTGCGGATATCCGCGGCAGCAGCCCTCCATTTCATCGACGTCATTACGTCCAGGTAACAGGGTCTGAAGGTTAATTCCGGTTTCTTTCGTAGAGTATTCGTAATCCTTCCAAAGTCAAAAAAGGTTCTACCTGATCAATGCAGTTTGTTGCCGCTGAAATGGAGGCAGCCAATCCGCCCGTCGCAATCACCCTGGGCATTTCCGGCAGCTCTTTTTTCATGCGACTGACAATTCCCTCAACCAGACCAACATAACCATAAAAAATTCCAGCTTGCATACTGTTGACAGTGTTTTTAGCGACAACCTGATCCGGGCGGGTAAATTCGACCCGGGGTAATTTGCTCGCCCGTTCAAATAAAGCATCAGCAGAAATTCCCACACCAGGAGCAATGGCACCACCTTGATAACTGCCATCCGGGGAAATCACATCAAAAGTTGTTGCCGTACCGAAATCGACCACAATCAATCCACACTTGGATCTTTCATAAGCAGCGATAGCATTAACAATACGGTCGGCACCAACTTCACGTGGGTTATCATACTGAATCGGCATACCAGTCTTCATTCCTGGGCCAACAATATAAGGTTTCAGCTTAAAATACTGCTGACAGAGTCCTTCAATCGTATCCAACATAGGCGGGACAACACTGGACACAATCACGTCATCAAGACAGGAAAACTTCAGCCCTGACAACCGAAACAGATTATCAATCAACATTGCATATTCATCAACGGTCCGGTCCTTGTCGGTTCCGATCCGCCAGTCATTTTTTAAAGTCTGTCCGGCATAAATTCCCAAAACAGTATTAGTGTTTCCAATATCGACAACCAACAACATGATTTAATTCAACTCCTGATTTACTTTACTGACAGGACTTACATCCCCAGCCAGAATTCTCTCAATCTGGCCATTATCCAACTGCACACGCAGTGCCCCTTCTGCATCAAGACCAACAACGGTCCCACAAAGATTCCCGCTGCCCTGATCAACTTCAACTTGCATATTCATCATATTACAGAGATTTTCCCAACGACGTCTTATCGGGACAAATCCCTCCCGTAAAAACTCAGAATAATATTTGTCCAGACACTGCAGAAATTCCTGTAGAAAAATTAGCCTGTTGACCAACTTTCCCGTTTCTAAAAATGCTGAGGTCGCTGGATATTTGAGTTTATCAGGAAACTGATCTTCGAGCATATTGAGATTAACGCCAATCCCAAGAATAACAAAATGAATTTGCTCTGTCTCGGCACTCATTTCATTGAGCAAACCTGAAATTTTAGCACCGTTCACAACAATATCATTTGGCCATTTAACTTTGGCAGATAATTGACAAATTTTATTCAGGGTTTCGGCAACTGCGACAGCTGAGAGGAATGTCAATTGGGGGGCTTGCTGAACAGGGATCTTGGGGCGCAACAGAATAGAACAGTAGAGATTAACTCCAGAAGGGGATTCCCAGCGCCGACCAAGACGACCTCGGCCAGCGCTTTGTCGGTCGGCGACAACCACCGTACCTTCAAGCACACCCTCTTCGGCCAACCGTCGTGCCTGCACATTGGTTGAATCAGTTTCAGAAAGAGAAATAACAGATTGCCCAATGTACTGGCAATTCAATCCATTTTCAATTTCAGCAGCCAACAACAGATCGGGCGCAGCCAACAGCCGATAACCCTGTGAATGTTTGGCTTCAATTTCAAAACCCAACTGACGTAATGCCTTAACCTGTTTCCATACTGCAGCGCGGGAGATATTCAGCAAGCGACTGATCTCCTGTCCCGACAAATATTGATCGGGGTGAGTACGAAACAAACTGAGGATTTTGTCACGTGAGGTCAAAGGATCTCCAATCAATTAAACAACATCGAAATATCTACAGCCGTAACAGAATGGGTCAACGCACCGACAGAAATAATATTAACTCCCGTTTCAGCAATATCGCGGACCCGTTCCAGATTGACCCCGCCAGAAGCTTCAACCAAAGCCTTTCCGGCGATTAATTCAACTCCCTGCCGCATTTCATCCAGATTCATATTATCGAGCATGATAATATCAGCTCCAGCTTGCAATGCTTCTGCAACTTCAGTTAAATCACAGGTTTCAATTTCAATTTTGAGGGTATGGGGAAGCTGTAGTTTTGCTCGCTCAATGGCAGCGCTAATACCACCAGCAGCCGCAATATGATTTTCCTTAATCAGTACCCCATCAAACAGGCCGATCCGATGGTTCCGGCCGCCACCCATCCGAACTGAATATTTATCTAATGCCCGCAAACCAGGAACGGTTTTTCGCGTGTCAACAATGCGTGTATTAGTCCCCTCCACTTCAGCGACATACCTAGCCGTTAATGTGGCAATCCCACTCATCCGCTGCAACAAATTAAGTGCAACCCGTTCCCCCTGCAATAACACAGCAGCCGATCCTTTAAGCCAGGCAATCACTTCTCCCTTACACACAGCCTGTCCATCGATAAAAATCTTTTCAAAACTGACCTCTGGATCAAGGATACGAAAAACCTCAGCAGCCACATCAAGTCCAGCCAGAGTAAAATCTTCTTTAGCGACCAGTTGAGCACGTGCAACTGTATCGCGTGCCACTGTAACCTCGGTCGTGACATCCCCGAGGCCAATATCTTCTTCCAGTGCGGTGCGCACAATACGCTCAATTTCAAACTGCATCCGCGGCAACTCCAGACAAAGTGTAAACCCTGTAAACATACAGGGATGATCGCAAAAAGGAGCTCAATTTATAGCATAACGGTTATTACTCCCGCAACCGAAAACACTTGGTTTACTAGTACAAATCTCCTTTACATTTCCACAACTTGTGGTAAAAATATGCCTTTCATGAAAACGCAAGATGGTACACTTGTAAAAGCCATCAGATGATCCCTATTTTTCAAAGGAGAGCTAAATGAAAAGATTATTGATTATTCTACTGCTTGGGCTACCTCTGGCATTGGGAGCCTGCGTCAGCAAAAATACCTTCCAACAAAAGGTTAACGAAGCAGATTTACTCACTCATGATGTGGCCAACCTGTCAGCCACAAACAATGAATTACGTCAGGACAAAAAAAACCTGCAAGATGACCTGTCTAAGCTTAATACTCGGCTGGTGGAAGCCTTACAACAAAACTCCAAGCTTCAACGAGATCTGTTAGCCGCCTATGCTAATCAGGAGCGACAAGAAGGCAACCTGACCCTGCACCAACAGCAACTAACAGACATGCAGCAAACAAACGATCGATTACTGGCGACCGTTGAGGATTTAAATTATTCTCTCGAAAAAGAAAAAATTGCCCGTGAAGCACGACTTGCAAAAGTTAAAAATACCTACAATCAGCTTGTTGGTGCCCTGGAAGATGAAATTAAACGTGGAGAACTGACAATCTCGAACTTAGAAGGGCAACTGTCCGTCAACTTGCTCAATAAAATTCTCTTTGATTCCGGCAAAACCGCCATCAAGAAAGAAGGACAAAAGGTTCTTAAGACCCTGGGCGATGTTCTGAGTAAATTTCCCGAGAAAGCATTACAGATTGAAGGGCATACAGACAATGTCCAGATCAGCAGCCGTTTGAAAGAGCGCTACCCCACCAACTGGGAGCTTTCGACTGCTCGAGCCACCAGCGTTGTTCATTTTCTCCAGGAGAAAGTTGGGCTACCGGGTG
>JAOZLQ010000208.1 GCA_029934755.1 Desulfuromusa sp.
CCGTGGAGTTGTGCTGAAAATCGGTGGGCGGATGGCAGATATTCAAATATCAGGAAATACGATTATCGCAGGTGGTGGCGCATGGGTTCCGCAATTATCGCGAATGTCGATGCAGGCCGGATTAAGTGGTTTGGAACATTGTATCGGGATTCCTGGAACTGTTGGTGGACTGGTGATGATGAACGGTGGCAGTCAGCGCAAAGGGATTGGTGAAAATGTCGTCAATGTAACAGTTGTGGATAAGGATGGAATATCAAAGCAATTGTCACAAGTTGAATGTGATTTTTCCTATCGACATAGTGCATTACAAGGCACTGGTTGTGTCGTTACCAGTGTCGAGTTGATATGCCCCGAAGGAGATGTAAAAAAGATTCGCCAGGATATGGTTGCGGATCTCCGCAACAGGCGTCATAAATTCCCCCGAAAACAGCCTAATTGTGGGTCGGTTTTTCTCAGTAGTACAGAAATGCACCTGACTGTTGGTCCTCCGGGAAAAGTTATTGAGGATGCAGGGCTCAAAGGTCTCCGGGTCGGGCAGGCCGAAATATCGCAGCAACACGCCAACTTTATAGTCAATCTTGGCGGTGCAAGTTCAACAGATGTTTTGTTGCTGATTGCCTCTGTCCGTAAGATGATACAAAATAAGATTGGTTTTGATCTGGGTTGTGAAGTTCGTTATGTCAGCCCGCAAGGGGAAACTATCCCTGCACATCTAAAGGCTGACGAGCTTGCTTCGTCAGGAAAATAACGCATCCAATTCATCAAAATCAAAACGCATCTCTGCTAGTTTCTTGATCATATCAATTTTTTCTTTGTCTTCAGCCTGCAACTTATAAACATCTTCATTGATGGTACGATAAAGTTTTCCGGTTGTATGACTGCTTGTTCGCATGTAGGGAATTTTGCTGCGATCGATAATCTGCTGGGTAATGTTACTGACCTCGTGGATCCCTGGAATCAACAATCCGACAATTTTATTTCGATAGTCAGGAAGTTGATACATATTTGATAGAGTAACCAGTAATTCATCCCGGCTGCTGGTGACAATCAGGAGGGTGTCATCACGTAACAATTCTGTAACTCGCTGGGTGGAAGGTGCGCCAATTTGGAGATGGTGGATAATCCGTTTGAAATCACGTTTATTTCCAGTAATATCCAGGTTAAGAATGTTCGCAACGCGGTTCAAGGTTGGGTTTGCTAAAACCGGTTGATAATTGAATCCGCCCAGAACTTTGAATGATTCAGTGGCAAATGCTTTCTTCAAATAGTTGAGGGTGCCATCGCGTTTTTCCGGTAAAAGCTTGTTGGGCATGATAGCGCGAACTTCTACTCCCTCTTTATCAAAAAGAGCTTTATTCATATAAACATTGTCTATTACACTACCGATACCACCATTAGTTATCATTAAAACTTGAGCGTCTAGCAATTTAGCAATTCTGGCATTAGAGAGGTTGACAACAGATCCAACTCCGGGATGTCCGGAACCTTCGATGATCAGAAAATCACACTTTTTATCCAGCATCGCACCTGCTTGTACGATCATTTTTTCTAGATCTTGTGGATCCAGCTCTCCATCGAGAGCCTTGCGGGTTGAATCGGGGTAAATGACAACTGGTGACATGTACGGCAGGTGTCGTCCCATGTTGAAGACTTGACACATAAGAACCGCATCTTTGTCAGCAGTGATCCCCTTGTATTCTGTAACTTTGGGTCCCAGTGGTTTGATGAATCCGACCCGGCGATATTTCTTTTTTGCCAGATGAATCAACGATAGGCTGGTTGTCGTTTTTCCGATATCCTGCCCGGTTGCTGCAATAAAAAGTTTTTTAGCCATCTGAAGTCTCCAGAATGTCTGAGTCGTGGCGGTAAAATTATCCGGAATCTAATCAGTTTGCAATGAGTCCTACTTCATGGGCAAGTTCTTCCCATCGTGGCAGGCTGCGCTCGATCATTTCATCCTCAACACAATAGGCAATCCGGAAAAATCCAGGAGCACCGAATCCAGAACCTGGTACCAGAAGGATACGATATTTTTGTGCTATGCGGATAAATTCTATTTCATCATCTAACGGTGATTTTGGGAAGAGGTAAAAACCTCCACCCGGTTTGACCATTTCAAAACCAAGCTCAGTCAATTTATTGTAGAGTAAATCCCGTTTGCGGCGGTATTCGTCAACATCAACACTGACCCGCTGCAGGTTTGTTACCAGCCGTTGCATCAGTGCTGGAGCATTGACAAATCCGAGCACCCGATTACAAAAAATTGTTCCCTGCATAAACAGGTCAACATCAATCATAGCAGGATTTGCTGCCAGGTAGCCGATTCGATCTCCAGGAAGTGCCAGATCCTTGGAGTGTGAGGTGACAATAATTGAGTTGCGGACACAGTTAAATATGCAAGGAACTGTTTCACCAAAGCTGATTCTGGCATAAGGCTCATCGGAAATTGCTACGATTGTGGTGTCGAATTCCTGTTCTTTTTGCTGTAATAGCTCACCCAAAGCATTCAGGGTGGTTTCTGGATAGATGACCCCGGTCGGATTGTTCGGTGAATTAATAATAATCGCCCGGGTTCTTGAGTTGATAGCAGAGTCAATAGCATCCAGATCGGGCTGAAAATCATCCTTGGTGACGACCTCAACAGGAATACCGCCCTGATTGTCGATGTAAAATTTGTATTCGACAAAGTAGGGGGTAAGAATAATGACCTCATCCCCCGGGTTCAGTAATGTTTTCAGGACCACATTCAGGGCGGCACCTGCACCACAAGTCATAACAATATGGTTCAGGGTGACCGGTTGATTACAGTTTTCGGAAATGACTTCGGCAACTGCCGCACGGGTTTCTTCATAACCGGCATTATTCATATAGCGATGCATGCCGGGAGTGGGATTGTTGGCAATTTTTTTCAACTCTTGATGTAGTTCTTTGGGTGGTTCCATTGTGGGATTGCCGAGAGTGAAATCAAAAACATTTTTGTCTCCATATTGCTGCCTCAAAGCAGCACCTTCCTCAAACATTTTGCGAATCCACGAAGATCCTTCAATTTGAGATTTTATTTTTGTTGCGATTGGCATTTGCGGCTTCCTTTGTTGGTTGAAGTGTCCTACTTCTTTCAACGACTTACCTTTAGAATCTTTCCATGCTGTTAAGCCGTTAGCGCTACCACCATGAATAACCGCTGCTGCTGCACTTGGACTTGAAAACTCAACATCTCTTTTGAAGACTAGTTGCTTGTCTTGGACAACTAACTCACCATCTTCTATTAATTTGTTTCTTTGTGCGAGGACCCCAGGATAATTTTTAGCAGAGTCTCTCTCTTTCAGAATTGCT
>JAOZLQ010000073.1 GCA_029934755.1 Desulfuromusa sp.
CGCTGGAAGCAGTTGGTCACTTTTGAATAGTGGATGGATAAAGTTTTTAAAATAGTAAATCGTTTTTTATGATGGCGATTGATATGTTCTGCATTAAACTGTCTGTTGGAGGATAACACGATGAAAGCACTGGTTAAAAAGGAATCGGCACCAGGACTTTGGCTGGAAGAGATGCCGGAACCTGAAATCGGCATCAACGATGTTCTGATAAAAATAAAGCGTACTGCCATTTGTGGCACTGATCTGCATATCTATAATTGGGATGCTTGGGCACAGAAAACCATCCCCGTACCGATGATTGTCGGGCACGAATTTGTCGGTGAGATTGTTGAGATCGGTTCCAACGTGATTGATTTCAGCCCGGGTCAGATCGTCTCTGGTGAGGGGCATGTGGTTTGTGGTCGCTGTCGCAACTGTATGGCTGGGCGTCGTCACCTCTGTGCCCACACCAGCGGAATCGGGGTTAACCGGTCTGGGGCTTTTGCTGAATACTTATCTTTGCCCATGTCCAACGTCTGGGAGCACCGTCCAGGTATTGATCTTGATATAGCTGCACTGTTCGACCCTTTTGGCAATGCGGTACATACTGCCCTGCAATACGACCTGCTCGGTGAAGATGTGCTGATTACTGGTGCTGGTCCCATCGGTGCCATGGCTGCAGCTGTCTGTCATCACGCCGGTGCCCGTCATATCGTGATTACCGATATCAATCCAAAACGCCTGGAGTTAGCCAAAACTTTGGGGGCGACTTACACCGTAGATGTCACCCGTGAAAGCATCGCCGAGGTAAAAAAGAAACTGGGCATGGCGGAAGGATTTGATGTAGGACTGGAAATGTCCGGCAATCCTGCAGCATTCAAGGACCTGTTGGCCAATATGTGTCATGGTGGCAAAGTGTCAATGCTGGGGATTCCAGGTAATGATGTCGCTATCGACTGGAATATTGTGATTTTCAATATGCTCACGATCAAAGGCATTTACGGACGGGAAATGTACGAAACCTGGTACAAGATGTCGGTGATGATTGAGTCAGGATTGGATATTTCACCGGTGATTACACATCGGTTAGACTACACCGAATACGAGCAAGGTTTTACCGCCATGAATTCCGGTGAAGCAAGCAAAGTCATATTGAACTGGGAATCTTAACAAAAATGCAGATTGTTTGATTTAAACCTCTGAATATTGTGGAGAAATATTGTGTACGGTCAATTCCAGGACTATTTAAGTGCCGAGCTGAAAGAGATTGAGTCAGCCGGGTTATACAAACATGAACGCCTCATCACCACCCCGCAAAGTGCTCATGTTGGTGTCAGCAGTGGTGACGAAATGTTGAATCTCTGTGCTAATAACTACCTTGGTCTGGCCCAACACCCGGAGGTGAACGCAGCTGCCAAGCTTGCCCTGGAAAAGTGGGGTTTCGGTATGGCATCGGTCCGCTTTATCTGTGGAACCCAGACCCTGCACAAAAAACTTGAAGATAAACTCAGCAGCTTTTTAGGCACTGAAGACACCATCCTCTATCCATCCTGCTTTGATGCAAACGGTGGCCTGTTCGAAACCCTGATGGGTGAAGAAGATGCAGTCATTTCCGATGAGCTTAACCACGCCAGCATTATCGATGGGGTGCGTTTGTGTAAAGCTAAGCGTTATCGCTACCACAACAGCGATATGCTCGATCTGGAAAAGCAGTTGCAAGCTGCCGATAAAAATGGTGCTCGCTTTAAATTGATTACCACCGATGGGGTTTTCTCCATGGATGGCTATATTGCCAAGATCGATGAAATTTGCACTCTGGCAGAAAAATATGATGCTCTGGTCCATGTGGACGATTCTCATGCCACTGGTTTCATCGGTGCTGGTGGTCGTGGCACCCCTGACCACCATGGCTGTATGGAACGGGTCGATATCATTACCGGAACTCTGGGTAAAGCACTGGGCGGTGCCGGTGGGGGTTTTACCAGTACACGTAAAGAGGTTGTTGCTCTGTTGCGGCAGCGTTCCCGCCCTTATCTTTTCTCCAACACAGTAGCCCCACCAGCAGTGGGTGGAGCGCTGAAGGCCATTGATCTTGTAAGTGAATCAAGTACATTGCGTGATCAGTTACGCAACAATACTGCAATTTTTCGTGCAGGGCTGGAGAAGCATGGATTTGATCTCTTGCCGGGTGAACATCCGATCATCCCGGTCATGCTTCACGATGCCATAGTCGCTGGCAAGTTTGCCGACGCTATGTTGACACAGGGTGTCTATGTGGTTGCTTTTTCATACCCGGTCGTACCAAAAGGCAAGGCACGGATTCGCACCCAGATGTCAGCAGCCTTGACCCCGGATGACCTTGAATTTGCAATTGACGCCTTTGGTCGGGTGAAGAAACAATTAGGGCTATAACCCGGATTCTAGGACCTACCAAACCTTAGTCCAAACCAAGGATCAAGCCATCTTTCTTTAGTTGCCAACGCTCAGCGTTCGGACGCTTCGGTAATCCTGGCATGCGCAGAATATCACCGGTGAGAACCACCAGAAAAACTGCCTCCGAATTGATTTGGGTGCCACACACGGTAATATTGAAATCACGTGGAGAACCTCACTTACTACCTTTATTGCCTGTTATTAATACGGTAACGGTTGTTGAACTAATCGTAGCCACTGATCAACCCAACCGTTATGGTGTCCAACATCTGGCACAACCTCCAACTTAATCAGCTGCGATTCGGAAAAATGCTTTAAATAAGAATAAAATATATCAACCGGGACAACAGTATCCTTGCTGCCGACAAAATGGAGTTGGGGAATCGACTGTAGAGCGTCGGGGAAATCGACAGGATTAAGAGACCCACTCAGTGGAGTAACATGGTGCAATTTACAAAATTCAGTTGGGTCAAGGTTACCACTCACGGTCCGCACTGACAGGACAGACAAGACTTCTCCATACACACTAGCCAGCAATAATGCCACCGATGCCCCGCCCGAATAGCCCACAAGTTCCACCTGTGCATATCCATGCGCCTGTTTGTGTCGCATCAAAACTTCTGCTACCGCAGCTATAACATCTGCATGATAACGATCTGTTGACCAAAATCGTGGATGACAAAAATCTGTCTGCACAAATTGACATGGCCGTGCAATATAGAGTTTATCAGGTGATGGATCTACCAGCATCAAACGTAACGCCAACGGGTTCACCGGTGTTGGATGGGCTGCAAGATGGCGACGAGTCCTCCACGCCAACCCATCCCCCTCAATGTAGACCCTCAATACCTTGCCATGAGAAACAGGTGGCACCTCAGATGACACCGTCAATAATGAAAAGTTTTCAACAGCAATAATCCGGTGAATATAGCCATGCTCATGACTTAAAAGATCCACTTCAGCCACACTCATCTGCTCTAATTGCGGCACACATGCCGAAGAACACACAACAAATAAGAGCAATATCCATCGCATCACATAATCTCCTGACAAAACTAAAGTTGTGCGGCCTGGTACCATGCCCGACGATATATCACCCCATCAGGATTCAACTTAACTGCCTGCTCAAATTGTTGAATTGCCAATTTTTTTTCACCAACAATTTGATACACACGCCCCAGCCAATAAAATGCATCGGCAGAATCAGGAGAAGAATTAATCTGCTCCACTGCATTCTGGACCGCCCGTTTCAAATATTTTTTAGCTTGCCCACGTTGCTCACTCTGAATATAGCTTGCAAATAGCGAAAGGTTGATTTCCACCTCATTTGATCGAGATATATAATGTCCCAGATCCAACGCGATCGCCTGCGCATTAAAACGGTTAAAACCCTCTTCATCACCAGTCAAGCGATGATTTTCTGCCAAAGATCGCAATAACCACGGTTGCTCTGCATCTTGTTTATAGAGGTCAAAATAGAGACCTGTACTTTGAGACATCATCCCCAAACGAGAGTATCGCTGTGCGAATTTTTTTTTGCCGACATTCATCCGCGCATCCATCCCCGCTTGCAGAGAGGGAAATTGCAACATAAACATCATCGTTAACAGTGCCAGAATCAGGGTTGAAATAAGCAGAAAGCTACCCTGCCAAAATAAATTATTATTTTGCAGCTCACGCTTTTTTCGCCAACAAAACAGCGCATAAACAGCAACAGAAAATGTAATTAACAATTCAGCAATTTCAGCCTCGTTCACCCCGAGCAGTCGCAATTCCAACAACGCGGCAGCAATAAAAAAACTGATCAAAAAGACCGGTGGGGGCGGTGCAAAACGCAGTTTAACGAATTTTATAAATTTCAATCGGGTACTGAAGGAATGGGCATAAAACGCAGAAAAAACCAATAGAAAAACCAATACCCATTCGCTACACCGCTTTATGAACGTATCGTAGGGACCAACTATAAAATTATGCAGATTAATTTCTTGCTGCAAATTATGGCGTAGAAAAAGTTCAGGAACCTGCATACCAAAGAGACGCTGCCCCCAGGACAACTCCTCACCCACAACATAAAAACACAGAAGAACCATCAGCATGAAGAACAGGCGATACGAATGTTGCCTAGATGCCTGATAGAAAAACAAGCCGCCAGCTATCAGCAACAAATAAACTTGCATCCACTCCACAACTCGATCTTCATAAGTAAACAACAGATACAATACCGGAAACCATACAAACAGCACACCAACCACCAACAAAACTAAACCACACAGAGCCGTTCCAATTGCTATTTGTCTGTTCATACCGATTTTTTCACTCCAACTCCAATACCCATTATCATGGATAACCTTGCACACAGCGACACATCTATCATAAAGGGATTAAACTAAAAATTCCTGATCAGATCCAGATGAAAGATGCAAGGGAGAACACAAAAGCATAAAACCCCTGCCAGACATCAAGTCGGGCAGGGGTTTTGTTTACATCTTTACTGTTATACTCGTTTAGAATTCAAAACGAAGCTTACCAGTAAAGCTATGGGCTTCAAAGTCTTGACGACCAGAGTAATCATAGCCTAAGCGCAAGCTGATGTTTTGCGCACTGGAACCAGCAAATGTAAGTGCGGCACCAAGATCCCAACTGGAATCAGCAGGATCACTCCCTGCAGAAACAAAGGAAGTGCTGCCACCGAGGTAATTAGCCGTAGTGACAATTTCATCATTGGTGATATCATAGTTGACCATACCGCTAATTTCAGGAGTAATTGTTCCCCAACTACACTGGAAATCTTTTTGCACTACAGCGCCAACCCCTGCAGTAAACACGTCATAGTCCTGTGATTGAACATGGAGAGCTAAGCCACCACTGCCTGTTTCATTGTAGCTGTCATAATCTTTAGTCGAATATAACAATGCAACAATCGGGTTGATCTGCCATCCCTGTGGATTGAGCTTCATCCCCATTTCGATTTTAGCGTTATAGCTAGTATTGTCATAGTCACTTTTGTAGACATCGCTACCAACAACACGCTCACCTTCAACATCGCCGAAGCCGACAGAGAATATTGCTTCGGTATACCATGCACCACTATCGTAGCTACCATAGAGACTCAAAAGGTGATCGGTCATGTCAAATTGGGCACTGTTATCATCGACATCAGCTTCTGTCGAACCAAGGGTGTAAGCGAACCCGAGAACAGCGGCACCATACTCACGGTCCATACCAATACTGAAACCAGTCGTATCAGCATCAAAACCAACGATATTGTCACGTTCATCTTGATCAACATCGGTATAACGGACACTTAACCACATGCCGTTATTAGCAACTATTTCGTCACCACTGTTCATCCCCATGAGTGCGCCCATGCGGTTACCAATACCCAATTGAGAGATACCTAAGGATTGAGTCATGCCGGAAACAAAGGCACCGCTAACGTTGGGAACCCATTCTTCGGGGTTACTATCCCAAACAAAGAGACCATCTGCTAACGCTGCTTCATACGCAGCGGTTTCATTAGAGGATAAACCAGCCTCTGCAGCGGTCAGACGTGTCAAGGTGACAATCAGTTGATTATCATCTGAGTCTTCTGACCATCCCAAGCCTAAGACAGGTGAAGCAGCGGTCAGATTTAATTGTTCTTCGATCCAAGTACCTCCACCTTCACCATCCGCCACTAAAAGGGCAAAACTAGCAGAGGTGTCCACACCCAAAATACCCAAATCATCCGTAGGGACAATATGGAAGGTGGTTCCATCGGCTAAGGTTGCTTCACGGGTCATAAAATAAAAGTCAGAACCCTCGCCGTCGGGATAAGCAAAACCATCGGCACTCCCAAAGGTGGCTTGTAAAATACCAGTTGCGGCATTGTTGAAAGTATTAACCAATAACCGACCAGCAATCAAACCAGAGTTATCGACAAAAGCATCGCCATCATCAGCGTATACAGCCCAACCACCATACAATGATGAACTAGAGTCTATCGTAATATCAACATCTGCGTCGCCGGCAAAGATTGCCATGCTACCGCCGCTATCGTCCCCAAACAAACCTTCCATACCTGCGGACTGAACAGCACTGACCTGACTGCCATTTGTTATATTAATTTCATATTCACCCATAAAAGCACCAATACCACCGGCAATTCCTTCACTTGCGACAGTCGCCGATAATGCCTGCACATTGACAATACTATTATCAAGAGAGATCAAACCACCATCAGATTCAATCACTGCGTAAATACCAAACGCATCCACCATGGAAGACCCCTCATCGGCCGTTGCGGTTGCCATTGCGGTGACATTAACTACGGAATCCTGCAACTGCAGCTCTGTAGCACCACTATCGATTAAGGTGATACCAAAAGCGAGAGCATTTGCTTCATCTGCAGCGGTTGCACTATAATCGACGTCAACAACGGTTCGTAACAAGTCAATTGTTGTTATAGATTCCCCATCATGCTCCGCAACCATAATACCAGAGAGCCAATCACCGTCATCTTCACCTCCATTATCAGCGTCCCAACCAGCATAGCTTCCACCTTCGGTGGAACTTGCCGTTGCCGTTGCAATCACATTAACCGCGGTATCGGTCAAATTAATATCTGCACTGGCATAATCCTCAACGATTAAGCCACCGAATGAGTCTCCGTCTCCACCAATGACTGCAAAGGCATCACCCTCATCACCCTCATCAATCTGGGTAACCGTTGCGGTAGCAGACATCGTGGCACTGATTGTTGCGCTATCAATATCAATTTCAACGAGATTATTATCATAAACAACCAAGGCAGCGGAGATCGCATCAGCCTCGGCGTTGCCACCATTAGCACCGGGGACACCAACACTGACAGCAGTTGATTCGGCGCTGATACTGGAGCCAGTGGTCATGGAAACAACCGCATGGGGGGAATCCTCTGCAAAAGCACCAAAAGCTAAAGCAAATGAACCCGTTGCTTCAGCACTAATGGCAGAGCTATTATTAAGGGTTAATATAGCGGTATCATCTCCCTCAGAAGAAATGTAGCCCCCGACGCTTACTGCCTCGCCCTCATCACCAGTAACCGTTGCCGTAGAGCTCACAGTCGAGGCATTCCCAAGGGTAATTTCGCTGTGGTCTTCAGAATCCACATAGATGCCATAACTTTCAGCAGATTCAACCGCAGTTGCACTAGCAACGACAGAGGATCCCTCACTTAAGTCAACTATTACGGTCTCACCATAGGCGTTAATACCGAAAGATGTGGCTCCAGAATATCCATCAATGTCATCAACGTCATAGGTCGACGTCGCGGTCGCATTGACTTGAGATGCTCCTGATAACACAATCTCGACAAGATCGGCTTCGGCATAAACACCATAGGCTTCTGCGTCTGCACGACTACTGTCACTATCTTCAGATGCAGCTGTTGTTGCTTGTGCTGAAGCATGAATTGAAGATTCGTTATCAAGACTGACAACAACATGCACATCATCTTCCAGAACAACCCCAATCGAGTAAGCGTCAGCATCCTCACCGATGGCCACTGCAGTGGCAACAACCGAGGAACCTTCATCAAGAACAATCTGAGCAGTCATAGGATGAGAGATATTAGTCAATACAACACCAGCGCTCTCTGCATCCTCACCTTGTGCATCAACAATGATAGATGAACCGCCCAAAATATTCACATGAGCCGAGTCAAAACCATCCATTAAAATCCCAGTCAAATCGATATCCGCATCATCTTGAGCAAAAATTACCGTTAAATTAGAACCAGCATCCAATGTTACGCGGGCATCAACAACATTTGGGTACAACTCAGAATCGGCACGAAAATAGACACCATAGCCGTTCAGGTCACTTTCAGGAAGTTCTTCCAAAACAAAAAGTGATGTTTCACCGGATAATTCAAAAATTGGATCATCAAGGACATCACCCAAAAGAGTGAACCCAGAAGTGTTTCCCCAAGCGGTTTGAACAGTTGGACTAGGTGCGGCACTCGCACTCCCTACCCAACACACCAACAACAATAAAACCAATAAACCACGATAACCCAACATCTTAAACCCAGAACCCATGTCAGTCTCCTTATACAGAAAAGAAATACAGCAATATAACCTTTCTTACATATAGCATAATTTTAATATATAGCAACATATAATTAAATTTAATTATATATTTTTATTTCATGTCAATTTCCTACTAAAATAGTCATCTTCGTGAAAATGGGGATCCAGTTTTTTTGACGAGCCAAGAAAACTTCAGCATTTCCGCCTGCACGGGAATGCCGGTTACTGGCAGCAAAAACATATCGCTTCGCGAGCACCCCCATCCCAACCTTCCCCCATAAAGCGGGGAAGGAGTAAAGCCCTCTCTCACGGCCTGTGGGAGAGAGTTAGTAAGAGGGGAAGGTCTTGGCTGAAGATTTGAGCTAATCAGGTAAATAGTTAAGGCCCGATCCATTTCTTCTTAGTATTTCAAAGATCGCCAATAAACGCCCCCACCAGTTCAAAATATTCCCGCGCATTAACATACATGATGTCATTATGAGTTCCTTGCGGGAAAATTTTCAATTTTTTCTTGCCAGGTGCCCAGTCATAAAGCCGCTGCCCATGGCTGACATCGACCAGTCCATCATTTTTGGTGTGCATAACCAATACCAAACCGGGGTAAGACGCCATTTTACGTTGATGATTCAAGCTGCGATCAGCCTCTGCTTCAAATTCAGCAGCACTGATCCCCAACTCAGCAGGATCAACCCGCAATAACAGCCGCTCCAACACATCTGCAACGCCACTCTCTAAAATCAGCCCAGCGGCCTGAGGAAATCTGACCGCAGCCTCAATAGCAAAGATTGAACCGACACTCCGCCCAAAAAAGATCAAATCACTCACTGGGCGTTGTAGCGACTCAATGATCGGAACGACATCTGCAAGCATTTTTCCTAGTTGTGGTTGTCCGGTTGACTGTCCGTAACCACGCAGTTCTGCCAGAAAAACATTACACCCCATTTGCTGAATCAGGGTCACGAAATCTCCCTGCCAGTCATCAACAATTTCCCCATTACCATGAAAATGAATCAGGGTTTTCGCTGCTGGATCAATTTCATGATAGCTACAAGCCAGCCGTGCATCGCCGCAATCGACCCAGAATATATTTTCAAAATAACCTTTACGGGGAAAGAAATAACGTTCACTTATTATATGATGATCAAGAATATTGAACATAATGTAACCTCCAACATATGTAATTTTAGGCTTATAGATATTATGACCGAAATTCACAACCTCGCAAGAAGATATCTGACTGTATTGAAAAGACAATATGCCAATAATTAGAATGAGTAATCAACCCATGCCTCTTTATTATATTATGAACATTTCAATTTGGATTAAATCCCTTGAGCTTACCTATAGACTGAGCAATAATTGCGTATCTGCCAATAATTTGTAAAGTGAGGTCAAAAATGAAAAAACAAAAGTGGCAATAACCGCCGCAAACAGCATCAGAAAGGATTAACCAAAACTGGATTGATATATTATATCAGCAATTATATAATGTGGAGAGCTGGTTGAAACTCATAAACAGATAGTATGGAGGATCAAATGACCGAATCATTTCGAATTAAAGATTTCATGAATCCAAAACCTGTGACAGTCCTGCCTGACGCGAGTATTGCTGAAGTTGTAAAACTTACTTTGAAACATAAAGTTTCAGGGGTTATTGTTGTCGATAAATCAAATAATCTTTTGGGGATGATATCTGAGCTGGATTGCCTCAGGGAAATGTCTGGTAGCATCTATCATGAAGGGCGCAATGCCTCATCTTTAAGTGCAAAAGACATCATGACCAAAGATGTCATGACGGCATCTCCTGACGGTCAACTTTTTGATGTTATGACTTCCATGCTAAATCAAAGGCAACGAAGAAGACCTGTTGTTGATAATGGCAGAGTTATCGGTCAGGTAACTTGCCGGCAGCTTTTAAAAATTATCGCCTCTTTCTCCTGATTTTAATATCAGCTATTTTTATATTGTCAGAGAACCGGTGAATTTTCCCGAGTGAAAATGTTTAAACCTTAAAACAGCGCACCTTATATTGATTTCCTTTTTCTACTAATAATGGATGCTCTTTTTCACAATCAGCATCTTTCAGGGGGCACCTGCCAGCAAAATAGCATCCGTCAGGTAGATCAATCGGGCTTGGGATTTCACCGGTTTCCAGAACCTTTTCGCTCATCATCGGGTTATCAATATCGGGCACGGCAGCAAAAAGCATCTTTGTGTAAGGATGCTGCGGATTGCTGAAAATTTTTTCCTTGGTTCCGTATTCGACAATTTCCCCAAGATACA
>JAOZLQ010000209.1:0-1631 GCA_029934755.1 Desulfuromusa sp.
AATCGTTTCAAAACGACAATACCCAACCCCTCGCCCAATGTGGTTCCATCGGTATTTGCATCATAGGGACGCGCATGACCCGATGGAGACAAGGCTGGAGTTTTACTGAAACAGGTATACATAAAAATATCGTTGAAAGTATCAATCCCGCCAGTGACAACCATATTTGAACGCCCAGATGTGAGTTCAAGGATTCCCAGATTAATGGCGCTCAAAGAACTTCCACAGGCAGCATCAACAGTGCAGTTGGTTCCACCAAAGTCGAAATGTTTACTGATTCTCCCGGCGACAACATTACCAAGCAAACCGGGGAAAGAATTTTCCTGCCAGGGAACGTAGGAGTCGGAGATGCGCTTCATGACATCTTCAGCAAGTTCTTTCTCCACTCCAGCATCCTGCAATGCTTCCTTCCAGCGCGGATAACCGAGTCGTGCTCCCAAAGGAAGAACTAACTCCAGAGTCCCAGTGATGCCGAGGATGACACTGACCAGTTCATGGTCGAAATCTCTATCAGCAGCATATCCGGCATCTTTAAGTGCCTGCTCAACGGCTAACAGCCCGAGCAACTGAGAAGTATCGATTGCTTCGATAGCATTTGGTAAAATACCGTAATCCATCGGGTTGAATTCTACCGGAGACAGAAAACCACCCAGCTTTGCGTAGACCTTATCAGCAGTTTTTGGATCCTGATCATAATAATCCTCAGGTCGCCAGTGGCTGGCAGGAACTTCGGTTATTGCATCGACCCGATCCTTAATGTTAGTCCAGAATTTTCCGGTATTTTCAGACTGTGGATATATGGACCCTATGCCGATAATGGCTACGGGAGATGTGTTCACTAACGACTGCTGTCTGTTTTCTTCTCTGCTGTCAGTTTTCAACTGAGAAACTCCTTGATTTCTTCAATTTCCATAGGTGCCAGCATACTGGAATTAAACTGGAACTGGCTTTCCTGTTGTTTAAATTGATTAGCGCGCAGAAGAACCGCAGCACCAAAAAGAATATTATAAGCGACGGTCACAACCTTGCGTTGCGCAACATCTTCCAAAAAGGAACCCCGCACCCATTCGTTAAAAGCACCCATTGCCGGACCACACCAGATCTGATAATCAATTTTTCGCGAAGCATCGCCACGATTAGCCCAAACAGGAGATTGGCCAAGATACCAGCGGAAGACAAGAGCCATTTTATATTTTGGATCCTTCTCAGCCTTTTCGACCTGTCGTGGATCACGGACCGAAAAATAGCTGCGAGTCTGTTCCCATATAGTTGCCAAAGGAATCCGGAAAAAAGTCTTTTCCAGTTTCTCCAGCTCGGCGGCAGGAAGTTCTTCCATGCTGTTATAAGCACGATACAATTCATAGAGCTTATGCGCCCGAATAGAAAACATGGTGCCACGTTTCACCACCTGCACCTTGACTCCCATCTCAAACATATCCCCTGATGGCGCCATAGTAATATCTGCCTGACGGGTTTCTGCCAACAGCTTCCTGACATCATCACAGGTCCCAGATTCAACACAAGCCTGATTGACTGATCCAGTGACCAGATAAGCAGCACCCATAGAAAATGCGGCAGCCGCAGAAGCTGGGGTTGAAATTCCGCCACCTAAACCAACCCTGAGTTTATTG
>JAOZLQ010000209.1:1731-3317 GCA_029934755.1 Desulfuromusa sp.
GGGCTGTGAATCAGGTTAAAGCCAAAAGAAAAATCACCCTGTTCCAAGCTATCAATTGCACTTTCAACTACTTCCAGGCTTAATCCCGCAGCACCAAAGAAACCTAGCATCCCGGCTCGACCAAACTCCTGCGCCATTGTAATGGAGCTAATCCCTTTTGCCATAGAACCACCAACGTAGGGATAATGAATTTTATGATCATGGCAAAATCCGGAATCACCAAGACTTTCCAAAGGACAAGGTAAAATCATACCTGAAAATGATTTTGCAGAGGGTGAAGTACCCACCTCAGAAGACATCTCACCTGTCTGCAATGACAAGGCACCTCCATCATTATCTTCTGATAAAAACAGTGGCTTCTGGATATAGCGTAGATGTCTGAGATGATTAATATTTTTTTCTACCCCAATAACTGCGGGCTGAAACATTCCCATTGGCTGTGATAAGTTTTTCTTAGCGTCCCGCAATTTAAGTTCTCCTAAAGTGACTCCAAATTTTTCTGAATTTCATCAACAATCTTCTTGGGTGTAGAAGCCCCTGCTGTCAAACCAATTTTCTGGAATTTACGTAAATCTTCCAGAGGGAGTTCCTCAGCCGTCTCAATATGTAAAGATTTTGTTCCATGAGCTTCAACTATCTGTGCTAAACGCCTAGTATTGCTACTATTGTACCCACCAGCAACAATAACAAAATCAGTTTTATCAGCAATTCGGGTAGCCTCTTCCTGACGTATTTTAGTCGCGTTACAAATAGTGGGAAGGACGACCAGATCAAGATTTTTGCGCTCTGATAAATTGCGGCTGATCAAATCAAAGATAAGCTTGTCTTGAGTTGTCTGCGCTGCCAAACAATACTTAAGGGAAGGGTCAAGATCATACTCTTGACATTTCTCGAGACTATCAAAAACAATTGTGTTGCCAGCTGCATAGCTCAACAGACATTTAACTTCAGGATGAAATTCCTCACCAAACAACAGTAACACTCTTTCATCCTCAGTATTTTTTTCAATTAACAGGCATGCGTCTTTCACCTTGGGGCAAGTGGCATCAATGATGTTAATACCACGCTGAGACAGAGAATATTGCACCTGCTTAGTAATCCCATGAGCACGGATAACAACGACAGAACCAGAGGGGATTTCTTCAGGGTGATCGGCAACAATCACTCCCTTCCCCGCGTATTCTTCAACGACCTGAGGGTTATGAATAATGGCACCAAGAATATAAATATCCCCGGGAAAATCTTTCTTTTCAATAATATCATCTAACTTATGTAATGCCAGACTAACTCCCATACAGAAGCCAGCACTTTTGGCACGAACAAACTCCATTCCGCCACCTCAATACGATTTTCTATATATATTCTCAAACCTGATATTTTGTCATCAATCAGCAGTGCAAAGCAAGGCCTTTAATGGGGTTTTTGCTAACAACAGATTTTTTTGATAAAGCCATGATTACTATCGAGTAGGGTGAGGTGAGTAAGTAATTCAGGCTCACCTCATCCCTCTCACAGAACCGTGCGTACGGGCCTCGTACACGGCTCCTGTCCATTCTTCTCTCAATAATTCTGAGGCAGGTAACCCG
>JAOZLQ010000005.1 GCA_029934755.1 Desulfuromusa sp.
ACGGCTGCGACTCCGCCCTGCCAAACCGAGAATTGCTGTAATTGATAACTTTAATCCAGCAGACTGCGCCTTGCGACAAAGCTCCAACATCGTTTCCGGGCTATAGCCTTTATCGACTAATTCCAGGGTTGAAGCATCACCACTTTCAAGGCCAAAGTAGAGGATGCGCAGCTTCCTTAATTTCAGCTGTTGTAAATCTTCAACTTTTTTAGTCGTCAAACTTTTTGGCGAGGCATAGATTCCAATACGGGTCAAACTTGGAAATTTTTCGTTGAGAAGATCAAGGATTTCAATCAGCTGCGCTTGTGGATAGACCAAGGCATCCCCATCGGCCAGAAAAATCCTTTGATAATAGCGACGGTGGTCCTTTGGTACGGCCTCAATTTCAGCAGCAATGTCTGCCACACTACGAATCCGAAACTGCTTCATTTTATACATGCCACAAAATTTACATTGATTATGACTGCAACCAATTGTGATTTGCAGAATTAATGATCGTGCCTCAGAAGGAGGTCTAAATACGGGCTCTTCATAGGAAAAATAATACATTCATCCTCCTTATTTGTATATTTCATACGGAGCGATAGCTTACATTAATATGGATAAAAACACCAAACCAGCAACGACAAGTCTTGCACTTAGTAGCAAAAAACCGCTATCTTCCAAAACTAAAGCAATATGAACTATAACCTATTAAGATAAAATCTTTAGCGGGAGGATAAAATGCACCAAGTCCAGATGAGTCATGCCAAGGAAACTTACCCTGTTGGTAAAATTATCTGTCTAGGTCAAAACTATCTGGATCATATCCGCGAACTTGGTAGCAAGGTTCCTGACCGTGCTGTCATTTTTTGTAAACCACCCTGTAGCCTGTTAGCCAATGGTGGTGTTATAGAAATCCCTGAATATTCAAATGATTGTCATCACGAACTAGAGCTAGCCTTACTTGTGGGTAAAACCGGAAAACATATTCAAGAGAAAGATGCCCTGTCATATTTAGCTGGATACGGTGTCGCTCTAGATTTAACCCTTCGAGATATTCAGAGTGAGCAAAAAAGCAGGGGTCTGCCATGGGAGATTGCCAAAGGATTTGATACATCCTGCCCCATATCTGATTTTATTCCTGCCGATAAGGTCTCTGATCCCAACAATCTTGAGCTTAAACTCAAAGTTAACGGTGATATTCGGCAGCACGGGAATACAAATCAAATGATGCGCTCGGTAGAAAAAATTGTCGCCGAAATTTCTAACTTTTTCACTCTGGAAACTGGCGATATAATTTTAACCGGAACTCCAGCTGGAGTCAGCAGAATCCAGTCAGGTGATCATTTGGAGGGAACCATCGAGCAAGTTGGGTCTTTACAGGTTTCGGTCGCGTGAAACAAAATGTTGCCCTCATTGGACCGGGTCGAGTTGGCTGCGCAATTAGCAAACGCCTCTACGAAGCGGGATATCCAATAACTGCAATTATCAGCCGTAATCAGCAAAGAGCTTCCGAAGCCTGTTCATATATAGGCTGTTCACCAGATCAGGCTTCTGTCCAGCTTGCAAGTGCAAGCAACGCACAGATCATCCTGCTGGCAGTTCCCGATGATAAAATTCAGGCGTTAGCAATCCAGCTCCAGACATCTTATCACTTTTCAAAACAAACAACGCTAGTTCACTTCAGCGGTTTTCACTCTGCTGAAATTATGTACCATAAGACATCAGCAGCATCCCTATTATCGCTCCACCCATTGTTGCCTTTCGCCGATCAGCAGAAAGCATTCAACAATCTGCTGCAATGCCCTTGCGCCTTGGAAAGTAACAGTTCACAATCTCTAATTTTAGGGCGACAATTAGTCAGTGCTATTGGTGGGCAATTTTTTTTCATTGCTAGTGATAAAAAACCGCTCTATCACACCGCAGCCAGTATCGCATCCAATTACCTTGTTACTTTACTTGCGTCAGCCCGTGATCTGCTAGTCAGCTGCGGAATCGAACCAGAGCAGGCCATTCCACTGTTATTGCCGTTAGTGCAGGCATCTTTGGACAACGTAAAAGATCTCGGCCCCGAACAGGGGTTAAGCGGTCCCATCGTACGTGGAGATATTGGAACCGTTACAAATCATATCAAAGCTCTGGACAAAAATACTCCTGAACTCCTACAACTCTATCTGCAAATGGGAAAGATTACCGCCAAAATCAGTAAAAGTTCTGGTCGACTTGATCCAGAGAGTGCGGCAGTGATTCAAGATCTTTTTACCACAAAAATCAAAGAACAGACTCATAGACCTGATACTTCCGATTTAAGTGAAAAAAATAATTAGAATTATTTTTTTTATCTTGTGTTTAGAGTAAACTCACTAATCTTAACGGAGTTATTACTATCGATTTTATTGGAGTAATTCCTTTTGCCAAACCTCACAGTAATATTCAAGAGAAAGGGTCGCGATAGATATGCAACATATCTATCTAAAAGATAAAAGTTATTCTGTTGATAATCTGCCATCTGAACCAAGTCTTCTCGTTGAGCTCTTGGACTTATGCCATAATGAAAATGCCAATTTTGAAATGTTTTCAACGGCTATCAGAAAAGATATCAGTCTAACTGCAAAGATATTTCAGGTCGCAAATTCCCCCGCCTACCGGCAATGGAATAAAATGACCGATATCCGCAGGATGTTGATTGTTTTGGGGATGACCAATATTAGAAATATTGTCACCACCTGTGCCATACAGCAATTCTTTGCCAATTTCACCAAGGAATTCAACAGAAATGTCCAGTTTATTTGGCTACGCGGCCTGATTTGTGCCAATTTAGCAGAAAGAATCGCCAAACTTGTTGGGTACGAAAAGACTGGGGAAGCATTCCTGGCCGGACTTCTCCATCAAGTTGGCATCCTGCTGTTGCTACTGAACCGTGAAAAGGAATATCTCCCGATTCTAGACCGTTATTATACTGAAACCGAGGGATTTTGCCTTCTTGAACAAGAAAAACTCCAGATAGATCACTGCGAATTAGGTGCGGCATTAACCCAAAGCTGGGAGCTAGACTCATTTCTTGCAGATGCCATTCAATTTCAACATGCACCTGCAGATCAGTTATTCAGTTCTCCAACCTTGTTAAAAATTCTTGCTGTTGCCAGCCCACTCAGTTCAAAGAATGACGCCCGCAAAAATAGTCTCTATCTTGAAAAAGCAGGACTGCTTTTTGGCCTTACAGAAGATACAATTCTAGATTGCCTCACTTTTGCCGTTGATAAAAGTAAAAAAATGATCTCTGACCTTGGATTCAGTGGTCGTTTTTATATGGAGGAACATGAGGAAGAAGACTTCAATGAAGCTCAGAATGAAACCAGTAGAAAAAAACTGGCTGGAAAAATTGAAGACATTGCTTTAAGCAACACGATCGGAAAAAGCGAGAAAGTAGAATTGGTCGAATTTACAAAGGAAATCAGGACCAACTTCAACACCCTCTTTAACCTGAATCAATTATTCTTTTTTAAAGTTGATGATAATCAAACAACACTTGCAGCAATCAATGATCTGGAAATCAACCAACTAGATGAAATTGACTTCAAAACCGATGATAAAAATAGTTTACTGGTCAAAGCATTCATTGAAAAAAGTGGTATCGTTTCCCTCTCTGAACGCTGCTCTATTGCAGATAAACAGATTTTCAGACTGCTCAATGAAGAAGCTGCATATTTTCTACCTGTCTATCACAACGGAACAGGCATTGGCGTCCTCGCTCTTGGGACAAATGAACAGGAATGGCCAACCCTGAAAAACAAAGTGGCATTATTGAAGTTACTGAGCAGTGAAATTGCCAGAAAATATTTTTCACTGACCCAGGACACTTCACAATCAGTCGGTATGAGTCTTGTTGATTTCAAAAAAGTAGCCCATGAAGTCAGCAACCCTCTGACAATTATTAACAACTATCTCTATATGCTGGGTAAAAAGATTGACAGCGATCATTCGGCCCAGGAAGAAATCAAATTTATCAGTGAAGAAATTGAGCGGGTCGGAAATATCCTATTACGCGCAAAGGATCCTGACGCTCCGTCTAAAGCAAAATATAGACGCGTTGATATCAACAAACTGCTGACAGAACTAGATGTTCTATTTAATGGTTCTCTCTACAAAACCAATCAGATAGAATCAACTTTACTGCTGGATCAACAGATCCCCATTCTCTGCTGCCCAAAGGATAAAATAAAACAAGTATTGATCAATATCATCAAAAATGGGGTTGAAGCGATGCAAGGCGGTGGCGCAATGAAGGTCACAACTCGGGATAATTTCTACCAAAATGGCCAGCAATACGTTGAAATTTCAATTCAAGATAATGGCCCAGGCATTGATGCTGAAGTTTTAAAAAACTTATTTAAGCCTGTTACAAGTACCAAAGAGGGTCATTCTGGTTTGGGTCTTTCCATTGTTAATACGTTAGTTCAGGAATTTTCAGGTAATATCTCCTGCTATTCCAGCAAAGATCAAGGAACTGAGTTCAAAATTCTTATCCCCCGCAAACAAGAAGAGAGTGAGATCGAAATGAAATGATGGATTTAGGTCATTTCAATAAATTCCAGAACAATCATTCAGCGATAAAAGACGCAAAAATACTTATTGTTGATGATGATCTGGCAATGGCCAAAAGTATGAAGGGGGTACTTTCGCTGAACGGATTAAGTGCGCATTCAGTCTCTGGCGGCTATGCCGCGATTGAAGAATTGCGCAACAATGACTATGAACTGATTCTTCTTGATCTCAATATGCCGGATATGGATGGAGAAAAGGTTCTTGACCATATTAATAAACACAACATTGATACAAATGTAATCGTTGTTAGTGGTGAATCTGAAATAAAAAAAGCGATCAATGTTCTAAAGAATGGGGCAAAAGACTTCATTCGCAAGCCCTATTCAGCAGATGAACTCATATTTTCCATCAAGAATGTTTTAGAAAAAATCCATCTGGAAAAAGAAAACTTGGAGATGATTGGAAAGCTGGAAGAATCAGAAGCTCTCCACCGTTTCATCGTCCATAATTCACCCGACCTGCTCTACATGCTTGATCAGGATGGTCACTTTGCTTTTGTCAACAAGAACACCGTTAAATTACTTGGCTACAGTAGAAAAGAGCTCATCGGTAAACATTACAAAGAGCTTATCTATCCAAATGACGTTGATCGAGCTAATCTATTTTTTAATGATGGCCAGCTTTCCAAGGAAACAAAAAGTCAAGAATTAAGATTACAGTGTAAAAAGAAAGAATCTCTACTACATGTTGAAGTCCGTGCAATTAACATCGAAAAGAAAATTTCTGGTGGTTACAGACTTGGACGCAATAATAATCGCAAACAAAATTTTATTGGAACATACGGAGTTGCCAGAGATATTTCTGAAAGAAAAAAAGCAGAAGAGATTATCCGTTTTCAACACAATCATGATTTACTGACTGGTTTACCAAACCGCACGTTACTGAACGAACGACTGGTATCACTTATTACCCATTCCAATGAAAATAGCGAAAAGTTTGCCCTGCTATTTATCGATATCAACCGCTTCAAATTGATCAATGACACCTATGGTCAAAATGCTGGGGATGAACTACTCCAAACCCTCGCCGACACACTGAGAAGATGTACCCGCGAAGAAGATACTCTTTCCAGATTGGGTAGTGATGAATTTGTGTTGCTTCTACCGAATGTGAATTCGGCTGATGATGCGATTGCTATTGCAAACAAAATCGTAGCCGAGACCGCGCGACCATTCAAGCAGCATGAACACGAAATCCATATCACTTTAAGTGTCGGTATTGCCATCTATCCAGATCATGGAACAACCAGAGAAGAGCTGATAAAAAATGCCGATACTGCGGTGTGCAGTGCAAAGACCAAAACTCGGAGCAGACATTGTCTGTATAGTAACAAGCTTAAAAATAAGCACAGTAATACGGTTTTTATTGAGAATTTGATTAGAGATTCAATCAAAAATGACCGGTTTCTGATTCTATATCAACCACAGATGGATCTGGCTTCAGGTAAACTTCATGCAGCAGAAGCTTTAGTCAGGATCATCTCATCAAATGAAACCCTCATTCTGCCTGGTAAATTTATCGATATTGCTGAAGAGACTTCGTTAATCAATGATATTGGTGAGATCGTCCTTAAAAAAGTTTGTCAAGATATCAATAGCTGGAATAAAAAAGGAATACACATACAAGTTTGTGTCAATATCTCTGCCATCCAACTGGCAATGAATAATTTTGCCGAATATGTTCTGGAAAAACTTCATATCTACAAAGTAAACCCAAAAGAGATTGAGCTTGAAATAACGGAAAATATTCTGGTTAAAAATATAAACAGGACACTTGCAAATATTGTAAAACTAACTGATGCGGGAATTAAAATTGCGATCGATGATTTTGGTACTGGATACTCATCTCTCAGTTATCTAAATCACCTCCCCCTTAATACTCTAAAACTTGATCAGTCTTTTATGCAAAAAATCACAGCAGATAATATGCACGATACGATTATTCCAGCCATTATTAATGTTTCTAACGGACTGCAACTCGATTTCATTGCTGAAGGGGTAGAAACTCAAGCACAGCATGAGTATTTGTTAGCTCAAGGACCATGTATTGCACAGGGATTTTATTACAGCAGACCGATTAAAAAGGAACAGTTACTCGATTTCATTCATAAGTATGGAGTAAAAAAGTGATCTTAAAGTCAGGAAAGATCAAAAAAAACCCACCAAATATGGTGGGTTTTTTTTGATCAAATATTACCTCTCTAGCAATGCTGCATGTGCCGCAGCCAAACGGGCAATCGGTACCCGATACGGTGAGCAGGAAACATAGTCAAGACCTATATCGTGACAAAAAGTAACACTTGTAGGCTCACCGCCATGTTCGCCACAGATTCCCACTTTTAAATCAGGACGAGTACTACGACCCCGTTCGAAACCAATCTTCACAAGCTCTCCCACCCCACGTTGATCCAAGGCAACAAAAGGATCTTTTTTCAGAACCCCACGTTCAACATAATCGGGCAAAAAATGGCCGGCATCATCACGCGACAACCCATATGTGGTCTGAGTTAAATCATTGGTTCCAAAAGAGAAGAAATCAGCTTCACGAGCGATCGCATCTGCGGTCAGTGCAGCACGTGGCAATTCGATCATAGTTCCAATTTGATAGTCGATTTTTATTCCGTAACTTGCGCAAATATCATCCGCCACCTTAACAGCGTTGGCGCGTAGAATCTTCAGTTCATTGACATGACTGATCAATGGAATCATGATTTCTGGGATGATTTTGAAACCTTCATTCTTGACCAGTTCGCAAGCCGCCTCCATTATTGCGCGAACCTGCATATCGTAGACTTCAGGATAGGTAATTCCTAAACGGCAGCCACGATGACCCAGCATCGGATTAAATTCATGGAGATTTTCCACATGTGCTTTAACCTCTGAAAAACGAATACCTACCGCGTTGGCAAGCTCTGAGATATCATCATCCGTTTGGGGCAAAAATTCATGTAGGGGTGGATCAAGCAAGCGAATCGTAACTGGTAAACCTTTCATCACACGAAAGAGACCAATAAAATCACCTTTTTGCATGGGTAATATTTTATCCAGAGCTCGCTTACGACCCTCAAGGCCCTCGGCCAAAATCATCTCACGTACAGCTTGGATACGATCCCCTTCAAAAAACATATGCTCTGTTCGACACAACCCAATCCCCTCAGCACCAAAGTCTCTGGCCACCTTGGAATCATGCGGAGTATCTGCATTAGTCCGTACCTTGAGACGCCGGAACTTATCGGCCCAGCCCATAAAAATTGCAAAAGTACCGCCAACTTCTGGCTGAACCTTCGGCACGATACCAAGCATGACCTCACCCACTGAACCATCCAGAGTAATATAATCACCACGCTTAATTATATGTCCTGATTTTGTTTTAAACTGCTGTTTTTCATAGTCTATTTTTATATCGCCACAACCTGATACACAACATTTTCCCATGCCACGGGCAACCACCGCCGCGTGAGAAGTCATCCCCCCACGAGCAGTTAAAATACCCTGTGCAGCATTCATCCCATGAATATCTTCAGGGCTGGTTTCAATCCTTACCAAAATAACTTTCTTTTTCAGGCGAGTTTGTTCTTCTGCTTCATCCGCAGTGAAAACAACCTGACCTGTGGCTGCGCCAGGAGAAGCGGGCAAGCCTTTTGCCATCACCTTTTTTTCTGCATGGGGATCAAGCGAGGGATGCAATAATTGATCAAGCTGAGCGGGATCAACACGCAGCACTGCATCTTTTTCCGTAATTAGTCCTTCCGCAACCATATCAACCGCAATCTGAATTGCTGCCTGTGCTGTCCGTTTTCCAATTCGAGTTTGCAACATATAGAGTTTACCTTTTTCAATGGTGAATTCTATATCCTGCATATCTTTATAGTGTTTTTCCAAAATCTCACGGATTTTGACCAGCTGTGCATAACTATCGGGCATAACCTCTTCCATTGCAGGAAGATCTCCCTCCTTATGCTTAGTCAAATTAATCGGTTGTGGGGTTCGTATTCCAGCAACCACATCTTCTCCTTGGGCATTGACTAGATATTCGCCATAGAAGTAATTTTCACCCGTCGCTGGATCACGGGTAAAGGCTACTCCAGTTGCACAATCATCACCCATATTACCAAAAACCATCCCCTGAACATTTACAGCAGTTCCCCAATCGCCAGGAATAGCATGAAGTTTGCGATAGGTCACAGCACGGGGAGTCATCCAGGAACCGAAGACTGCACCAATTGCTTCCCAAAGCTGTTGTAAAGGATCTTCGGGAAAATCCTCGTTCAAACTCTCTTTATAGGTTGCCTTAAATTCACTAACCAGTTGTTTTAGATCTTCAGCTGATAGCTCGGTATCCTGTTTGAACCCCTTCTCTTCTTTCTTCTGTGCCAAAAGTTTAGCAAAGGCGTCACCATTCATCCCTTTGACAACGTTGGCATACATCTGAATGAAACGACGATAGGAGTCATAAGCAAAGCGAGGGTCACTACTCTGGCTGATAACTCCCTGAATGGTCTGATCGTTCATCCCCAGATTCAAAACCGTATCCATCATTCCTGGCATAGAAGCACGAGCACCTGAACGAACCGAAACGAGCAAAGGATTATTACTGTCGCCAAATCCTTTATTCATCTGTTTTTCGAGGATTGTCAATGCATTGGCTACTGCGTCGCGCAAACCATCGGGATAATCGTGATTGTTTGCATAATAAGCCTTACAAACTTCAGTCGTCAGCGTAAAGCCAGGAGGAACTGGTAGTCCAATCGAGGTCATTTCAGCAAGATTGGCTCCCTTTCCACCAAGCAGTTCCTTCATTGACCCATCACCATCGGCTTTACCAACACCAAAGGCATAAACTAATTCAGACATCTTGTTTCTCCTTCTGACAAATAATCAAGATCTGGTTTAAAATCATGCAATCCGACGAAAATCGGCAATCCCTTTGAACAAATTGGAGATATTGGTCAACAAGGCCAGACGATTATTTTTTACCGCCTCGTCATCTACCATAACCATAACACTATCAAAGAAAGCATCAACTGGCTGGCGCAATCCAGAAATCATCTCCAACGCCTGAACATAATTCCGCTCAAGAATATTTTTTTTCACGTTTTCCTCAACCTCTTGCAAAGTAGCGAAAAGAATTCTTTCACTATCTTCAGTAAACAAAGACTCATCGACAGGCTGGTCCAAACCAGCTTTAATAATATTGCCAACCCGTTTAAACGCAACGGACAGAGACTCAAACCCATCCTGTTTTTTCAATGCAGAGAGTGCTTTTATCTTTTCAAGTGCATCGATCGGTTCAGCAAAAGAAGCACTAAGAACTGCATCAATAACATCTGTAGGATATTTTTTAGCCGAGAGCATATTAACCAGCCGTAAACGGATAAATTCAACAACATCGGCAACAATCTCCGCAGAGTCCCGTTGTCTTTTGGTTTCCAGCAACGCGATACTTTTAGAAACCAAATCTGGAATAGAGATGGCATAACCACGATCCTGAATAATGGCTAAAATGCCTATAGCACTACGACGCAAGGCATAGGGATCAGCAGTTCCTGTTGGAATCAAACCGACACTAAAGCAACCGCAGATAGTATCTATTTTGTCCGCCAGAGAGACAAAAGCACCAATATCATCGCTCGGCAAATCACCACCTGCATGAATTGGCAGATAATGCTCATAGATTGCCGTTGCAACTCGCTGATCCTCCCCTTCGAGAAGAGCATACTCACGCCCCATAATTCCCTGCAACTCTGGAAATTCATAGACCATTCCGGTCTCAAGATCACATTTGGCCAGGATTGCAGCACGCCTTGTCAACTCAATGGTGTGTGGAGCAAATTGTTGGGCCAGTCCCGTTGCCAAGTCAGTAAATCTCTCGATCTTCTCAAAGCTGGTTCCTAATTTTGCCTGATAGACCACTTTTTTTAACGCCTCAAGGCGTGTTTCTAACTTATGTTTTTGATCCTCGCGCCAGAAGAACATAGCATCGGATAAACGTGCCTTTAAAACACGTTCATTCCCTGCAACAACAACCTGAGGATCTTTGGCGTGAGTATTGGCAATGGTAATAAAATTAGGCAGCAATTTCCCCTGGTTATTGAGCAGGGTAAAATAGCGTTGGTGCTCACGCATACTCGTAATTAGAAGTTCCGGGGGTAGTTGTAAAAATTGCTCTTCAATGCTTCCAGCTAATGCCTGCGGAGATTCAACCAGAAAAATAACTTCCTCAAGTAATCCATCATCATGATTGATTTTTCCACCCAATCCCTGAGCCAATTCATTTAGCTGTTCTTTTATTATCTGACGCCGTTTGTCAATTTCAGGGATAACATACTGTTGTTCAGCCTTAAACAAATAATCTTCAATACCCGTTACAGAAAATTCTTCCGGGGCCATAAAACGATGACCTCGGGATTGGTGACCACTGTGCAAATCGCCAAAAGTAAAAGGGACAACCTTGCCATCATAAACGGCAACGATCCAATGCATTGGTCGAGCAAAACGGACATCAAGATCCTTCCAACGCATCGATTTTTTAAATGAAATCTTGCTGATAACATGGGGCAAGATCTGTTGCAATTCTGTATTTGTTTCTCCCCCTTCGATCACCTTTGAGATAAACAGATAGTCACCTTTTGGAGTTTGAATAGTCTGCAAATCTTCAACAGAAATCCCATTTGTTCGGGCGAAACCTTCAGCAGCTTTAGTTGGTCTACCATCCTGATCAAAAGCAATCCGAGCGGGAGGCCCAGTAACTTCCAACTCTTGCCGTTGCTGTAAGCGGGCAACATCTTTTATTGATATTGCAAGTCTTCTAGGTGTCGCAAAAGTTCTGATTTCACCATAAGAAATTCGTGCGTGCTCTAGCGCCTGACTTAGATGTTGTTGGATATCCTCTAAAGCCAGCGGAATAAATCCTGCTGGGATTTCCTCCGTCCCCAGTTCGAGAAACAGTTCTGCAGACATGTATTACTCCAGTTAGTATGTACCGACAAAATCGGAACAATATAGATGTTATTTTTTCAACAACGGATGGCCAAGCTTCTCTCGTTGAGCAATATAACCAGCGGCACAAAGTTTTGACATATTACGTACTCTGCCGATATAGCCAGCTCTTTCTGTAACAGAAATTGCACTTCGGGCATCAAGGAGATTAAAAGCATGTGAACATTTCAAAACAAAGTCATAAGCGGGGAAAACAAGATCTTTTGCTACCAGCTGGAGCGATTCTTTTTCATACATATCGAAAAGCTGAAAAAGCATATCGGTATCAGCTTCCTCGAAATTATAATGGGAGAACTCAACTTCGGTCTGATGATGGACATCACCATATTTGATACCTTTGATCCATTCCAAGTCATAAACGTTATCAACTCCTTGCAGATACATAGCAATACGCTCAATTCCATAAGTAATTTCACCAGGGATGGGTTTCAACTCAAATCCACCACACTGCTGAAAATAGGTGAACTGGGTGATTTCCATACCATCCAACCAAACTTCCCAGCCTAATCCCCAGGCTCCCAATGTCGGTGACTCCCAGTCATCCTCGACAAACCTGATATCATGTGCCAAAGGATCAAGACCGAAGCTTTTGAGCGAGTTGAGATAAAGATCTTGAATATTTTGCGGCGATGGTTTCAGGAGAACCTGAAACTGATAGTAATGCTGTAAACGGTTGGGATTTTCACCATAACGACCATCTGTGGGGCGGCGGGATGGCTCAACATATGCGACATTCCAAGGTTCAGGACCGAGCGCCCTCAAAAATGTTGCTGGATTAAATGTTCCAGCCCCTTTTTCGATATCATATGGTTGCTGAATGATACAACCCTGTTCAGCCCAATAGTTCTGTAGCGAAAGAATTAAATTCTGAAAAGTCACAATACCTCCAAAAAACTGAAATCAGTCCCAAAAAACGGAACATATAGATACGAAATAGAATCGCGATTCTATCTTTCACCCCAAAAGATGTCAAGATTCACAACGGTCATAGTTGGGAAAGAAACCGAAGTGATTTTGGTTCTCGCGGCAGAATTTGCTGGAAAACTTGGTTGAGGATTAAACTTGCCTGTTGGAGTGTTTTTTGACTGAAGGAAAACCCTTCAAACTGTTGGTGGGCAACTTTAAGTGAACGAGCCAAGGACCCAACAGTACCCAACTCAATGGAAATGCCAGATTCCCCCGCACAATCAAGGCAGAGGCTCCCACCACGATTGGCATCAAAACGAATCAATTCATTATTAAAAATCCTTAAACACTCGCTACAATGCAGCAGATGTGGCATATATCCAAGTAAATAGATCAAACGCAATTCGAATAATAGTCTGGCGCTAAGTTCATCGCCCCCTTGTTCAAGGTAGTCAAGAAAACTGCAAAGTAATTCATAAATAAGTTGGTGAGGATGCCCCTCCTCCAGCAACAAATCAACCAATTCAACACCATAACTTGCTAAGGCAAGACACTGTAGATCACCACGCAATCCGATACGGGAATTAACTAACTCAGCTTCCTGCAATAACCAGAAATCCCCACGCCCTTTCTTCCACTGAAAAACAGCTTGAGTAAATGGTTCCAAGACTGCTCCAAAGCGTTTACGGCTTTTCCGGGCAGACTTGGCAAACCCTTTTTGCAACCCATATTCGGCAGTAAAGAGAGATAGGATAACATCAGACTCTCCATAGTTAGTATGGCGTAAAACCAAGGCTTCACAGCTTTGTGGAAAATACACCATGGATTTTATTAACTCAAAGAAAGGAAATTAGACCACTCAGCTGGACCGAATACAGTGATCATATCAAGTAAGAAAGAAACAATGTTGCCGCACTGAAATAGATTAGAATGCCAGTAATATCATTGACGGTCTGAACAAAAGGACTTGAGGCAATTGCAGGGTCGACCCCTATTTTTTTGAAGAAGGCGGTAACAATCACCCCCATACAAGCTGCGACAGTGATTGCCGTAACCATTGCGGTGCCAACAACTAAACCTAAATAGAGATTTTGGTGCCAAATTGACGCAACAGCAGCAATAACCAATCCACAGACAATTCCCATGATCAGACCGACCCGCAACTCTTTCAAGAAGACTTGTCGCAACATGGTGAAATCAATTTTGCCAGTCGCAAAACCACGGACAATAATTGTCGATGTCTGCCCACCAACATTTCCGCCCATGCCAGTAATAACAGGAATAAAAGTAATCAGCATAATTGCCTGCTCTAATGTAGCCCTAAAATACCACATCAAAGTACCAGTCACCAATCCACCAACAAGAGTCGTCAATAACCAAGGAAGACGTAACCGGGCAATTTGCAGCGCTTTATAGCCCAGGAGAAGTTCTTCTTCACTGGTACCAGCCATTCGCAAAATATCTTCTGTTGCTTCATCACGCATAACATCGATAACATCATCGACCGTTATCAAACCCAATAATTTACCTTGATCGTCGACAACTGGAATGGCCAAAATATTATATTTAGCAACAAGACCAGCAACTTCTTCCTGATCCATATCCGTTCTTACCCGCATGACATTAGTCGACATAATATCGGACAATTTTGTTCCCGGTGGAACCGTCAACAATTGTCTTAAAGACAAGACGCCAACGAGATGATTGTGTTCATCAGTGACATAGACATAGAAAACCATCTCATAGTCTTTAGAGTCCTGAAGTGCCTCAATAGCCCGCTTTACAGTGATATCTTGTTGAAGAGAAAAGACATCCGTCGACATGATGCTACCAGCAGTTTCTTCATCATACCCGAGCAAATGCTCCACATCTTCAGACTGGTCATCGTGCAACTCCGTCAGGATGACCTCAGCCAATTCATCAGGCAAGCTTCTGATAAATACCGCACTGTCATCATCCGCCATCTCATGAACGATAGAAATTAAATAGTCTTTTTCCAGGAGTTCGGCAAGTTGTGGCCAAGATTCAGGCTCAAGTTCAGCCAAAACATCGGCAGCGCGATCTAAATCAGGGGTTAATTCCAGGAGTGTTTTTTGTTCATGTAGATCAAAATAACGGAAGAGATGAGCAATATCAGCAGGGTGGATTTTCCCAAGAGCTTTTTTTAGATTATTAGTCGCTCCGCGGCGAAGTAATTTGCTGACGGTGACCTGAAGGACTTGCATTTTTTGCTCATGCATAAGTAACACCTGTCATTGGACAATAAGTATAAAATACAACGGCTTGAAAAGCTTCATCGAATCATTGTCTGGCTACATGAACATTGGACACAAACAAAAACAGGGGACAAAGAAATAAATCTTTGTCCCCTGATTATTACTAACCTGACAAAGTCGCCTTATGCGGTTTCTTCCTCGGGTGATTCTTCAACAATTTCAGTTTTTTCTACAACGGATTCCTCAGCAGATGTTGCTGCAACTTTTTGCTGTGGCACAAAACCTTCCTCAACTAACTCGAAAATTGCCATTGGAGCATTATCTCCCTGACGATTTTCAAGTTTAATGATGCGGGTATAGCCACCTGGACGCTCAGAGAAACGTGGTGCTATTATTTCAAATAACTTAACAACAACCTTCGGATCACGTATCACCTGAAGTGCCTGACGACGGGCATGCAGATCACCTCTCTTACCCAACGTTATCATCCTATCCACTAGTTTACGGAGCTCTTTAGCGCGGGTAACAGTTGTAGTAATTCTTTCATTTTCAAAAAAAGAAGTAACCATATTTCGCATCATATGTTGACGATGATCAGGCTTACGCCCAAGACGTCTGCCAGATTTATTGTGACGCATTGCTTTGTTCCTTTCTAAAAACCAACAAAAGGGGACTATTCGTCGTTATGACCCTTTTGAATCAATTTCAAATAATCAGGATCTGGAAAATTATCCAATTTCACGCCGAGGCCCAAACCCATTTCAGCAAGAATATCTTTGATTTCATTCAGAGATTTTCTACCAAAGTTTTGGGTTTTTAGCATTTCTGCTTCTGACTTCTGCACCAGTTCACCAATAAGATTAATCTGGGCATTTTTCAAACAGTTGGCGCTACGAACCGATAATTCAAGTTCTTCAACCGAACGATAAAGATTTTCATTGATCTTCTGTTTTTCGTTATTTTCTTCTTCTACAACCGGCTCGTCAGCTTCATCAAAATTAATAAAAATCTGCAGCTGTTCCTTGTAAATTTTAGCGGCATACGCAATTGCATCTTCCGGTCTTACACTACCATCAGTAGATACTTCCAGAGTCAACTTATCATAATCAGTAATTTGTCCCACACGTGCATTCGAGACAATGTAATTGACTTTGGTAATTGGAGAAAAAATAGCATCAATCGGAATGGTCCCGACCGGAGCATTATCATCACGATTTTTCTCAGCAAAAACATACCCTTTGCCCATCATAACGACCATGTCAATTTCAAGATCTGTCTCATCACCGCAGGTTGCGATATGAAGATCAGGATTTAGAATTTCAACATTACTATCGGTAATGATATCGCCAGCTTTAATGACGCCAGCACCCTTTTGCACAATCCGAACATTCCGATCATCATGACCATGCAATTTGACTTTAACGCCTTTTAAATTAAGGATTATATCAGTCACATCTTCGGTGACACCCACGACGCTTGAAAATTCGTGCTGTACATTTTTAATCCGTACAGAGGTGATGGCAGCCCCCTGAAGAGATGACAAAAGAATACGACGTAAAGAATTACCTAGAGTTGTTCCAAACCCACGTTCAAATGGTTCCGCAACAAATTTACCATAAATTTCGGTTAATTCAGTTGCTTCCAAACGCGTTGGTTTGATCAGATCTCTCCAGTTTTTATACATATATTAATTCTCCCTCTCAAGAGACCCTGACGAGGCTATCAATTACTTAGAGTAAAGTTCAACGATCAACTGTTCTTGGAACTCAGGTGTTGTCAATTCGCTTCGAACAGGAAGAGTTTTTATCGTACCTTTAAATGCATCACGCTCAAGTTCTACCCATGACGGTAGTCCACGACGCATAACACTATCCAATGATTCATTAATACAGGTGACTTCACGACTTTTCTCACGCAGACTAACGACATCATTCGGACGTACGAGATAAGAAGGAATATTGACCTTGTGACCATTAACCTGAAAATGGCCATGACGAACTAAGGTCCTTGCCTGTGCTCTGGACACAGAAAAACCAAGACGATAAATTGCGCTATCGAGACGGCGCTCAAGTAAGGTCAGTAGGTTTTCACCAGTAACACCCTTCATGCGATCAGCCTTAGCAAAATACAGTCTGAACTGTTTTTCCTGCAAGCCATATGTACGCTTCATTTTTTGTTTTTCGCGCAACTGAGTACCATAATCAGAGACCTTGGTACGACGTTGACCATGTTGACCTGGAGCATAATTACGCCGCTCTAAGGCACACTTATCGGTATAACATCTGTCCCCTTTTAGGAACAACTTTGCATTTTCTCTTCTGCATTGACGGCAGACTGGACCAGAGTATCTAGACAACTTCTTCCTCCTTGATGCTTAAACGCGACGACGCTTGGGCGGACGACAACCATTATGAGGTATCGGTGTTACGTCCTTAATCATAGTAACTGTCAGACCTGCCAGTGAGAGCGCACGCAAAGCTGACTCACGACCACTGCCTGGACCTTTTACATATGCATCAACCGAACGCATACCATGCTCCATAGCCTTGGTCGCGGCATCTTCTGCCGCTATTTGTGCTGCAAATGGTGTACTTTTACGTGAGCCCTTAAAACCTTTGGCTCCAGACGTAGACCATGCAACGACATTACCCACGGGGTCGCAAATTGTCACGATGGTATTATTAAAGGTCGATTGTATATGCACAACACCTTTAGCAATATTTTTCTTTTCAACTTTTTTACGAACGACTTTCTTACCTGTTTTAGCCATGTTAACTCCGCTTATTTTTTCTTACCGGCAACAGTCTTCTTCGGCCCCTTACGAGTCCTTGAATTATTCTTGGTGTTCTGACCACGCACTGGTAGACCTTTACGATGACGTAACCCACGATAGCAGCCAAGATCCATCAATCGTTTAATATTCATTGTCAGTTCACGTCGCAAATCACCCTCGACGTTGCAATTCTTATCCACAAGTTCACGAATCTTCACCAGTTCAGATTCTGTCAAATCATCAGTACGAGCGTTAAAATCAACACCAGCCTGTGAAAGAATCTGTTGCGACGTAGTGCGACCAATCCCATAAATATATGTCATAGCCACTTCAATGCGCTTATTACGCGGTAAATCGACTCCAGCAATACGTGCCAATTTTTCCTCCTAGGGCCTTATCCCTGTCTTTGCTTGTGTTTGGGATTCTCGCAGATGATCCGGATAACACCTTTACGCTTAACAACCTTGCATTTATCGCAGATCTTCTTAACCGAAGCTCTAACCTTCATTTTGAGATCCTTTTCCTATCAATTCCATCTATCAACAGCGATAGATCCAATATTATTATATTAAAGACGAGTCAACAGTCTCTGATATGCAAAAGCATGTACAACATTTTTGTTATATAAGGCACAAATAAGTAAAGGGAAAGCCAACATAACCATTGAAGACCGGTTGTGCCTTCCACTTCATACTTCATTATTCTACCAACTAATTCAGTTCATTCATTATAATTCAGGAACAAATGTTTTCACGGAATTACTTTAAAACTTCAGCAATTCTGAAGAGTTAATATTATTTGTTCATGAACATCCGAAATCTCAGCCATACCATCAATAACGCTTAACAGATTTGCATCTCGATAATAATCTTCAAGAGGTGCAGTTTGTTGATGATAAACTTGCATCCGATTACGAATAGTCTCCTCGCAATCGTCATCACGTTGCTCCAACTTTCCACCGCATGAACAAGTATTATTCTGTGCAGGAGGATCATACTGCAAGTGGTAGACCTTTCCACAACTCCTACATGTGCGGCGACCGGTCAAACGTTCCACCAAAACATCGGTCTCAACCTGTAGAGAAACAACCGCATCAAGAGGCATATTCAACTCTTCAAGGGACTGCTTCAATGCATCCGCTTGAGGCAGTGTACGAGGAAAACCATCAAGAATAAATCCTCCGTCACAGTCATCCGCTTGTAAACGCTCGCGAACAATCCCCACAACAACCTCATCAGGGACTAGATCTCCAGCATCCATATACTCTTTTGCTTTGAGCCCCATTAAAGATTGATTCTGGACAGCTGCACGCAAAATTTCACCAGTAGAAATCTGCGGGATATTGTATCTATTCATCAGCATCGCTGCCTGCGTACCTTTACCAGCACCAGGAGGACCTAGCAAAATAATATTCATCAATAAACCCTAGCCGTGCCGACCTTTAAGCGTCACACCCTTCATAAATCCCTCATAGGACCTGGAGATCAGATGGGCTTCAATTTGAGAAGCAGTATCCATTCCCACACCAACCACGATCAACAATGATGTTCCTCCAAAAAAGAAGGGGACATTCAATTGACTAATCAACATCGTCGGCAGAACACAAACCAATGAAATATAGATCGCACCAACAAAAGTCAATCGGCTTAAAACCATATCTAAATAATCTGCAGTTTCTTTACCCGGACGAATACCTGGGACAAAACCACCTTGATTTTTAACATTGTCTGCGACATTGACAGGGTTAAACGTTATAGCCGTGTAGAAGTAGCAAAAGAAGACAATAAAAGCAATATAAAAAACATTATAGACCCAATGGGATGGTGACAGATAGGCAGACATTGTCTTTACCCAAGGGGCATCAATAAAATTTGCTATAGTTGCTGGAAACATCATAATTGAGCTAGCAAAGATGGGAGGGATAACCCCACTCATATTGATTTTCAATGGAAGATGGCTGGCTTGACCACCCATATTACGCATGCCAACTACCCGTTTAGCATAATGGATTGGCACGCGGCGTTGAGCACGTTCCATGAACACAATAGCCCCTACCGTTACCAGCATAAGTGCAAGGATAAAGATAACAATCGTAGGTGACATTGCACCAGTCTGCACCAAACGAATCGAATTAACTATGGCAGAAGGCGTACCAGCAACAATACCGGCAAAGATAATCAGAGAAATACCATTCCCTATCCCTCTTTCAGTAATTTGCTCACCAAGCCACATAATAAAAGCGGTACCTGCGGTCAATGTAATAACCGTCATCAAGATAAACCCAATGCCTGGGTTCATTACAACCGGTTCACCTGCCGGGCCCACCATTGACTGTAAACCCACCGCAATGCCAGTCCCCTGAATTAACGCCAAGACAATTGTGCCATAACGAGTATACTCAGTAATTTTTTTACGCCCCTGCTCGCCATCCTTAGAGAGTTTTTCAATAGGCTCAAAAACAACTGTTAGAAGTTGTAGAATAATTGAAGAACTGATGTACGGCATGATCCCGAGAGCAAAGACAGCCATTTGCTGCAAAGCACCACCAGTAAAAGAACTCACAAGGCCGAGCAATGTCCCCTCAGTTCCCTCAAAAAACTTAGCAAGAACGTGGGCATCTATACCCGGAGTCGGGACATGACAGCCAACCCGATAAACCGCAAGCATAGCAAGAGTAAAAAGGATTCTCCGCCGCAATTCAGGAATAGCTAAGATATTTTGCAGGGTTGACATAAGTTAAAGAACCTCAACCTTGCCACCAGCAGCTTCAATTTTTGCTACTGCAGACTTACTGAATTTGTGCGCATAGACAGTTAATGCTTTGGTTAAATCACCATCGGCCAAAACCTTAATTCCATCCTTCATACCAACAACAAGACCAGCCTTGCCATACTGTTCTAAATCGATAACAGAACCAGCTTCAAAGGCCTCAAGATCACGTAAGTTTACCAGATTAAAAACCTTCTTATTTCTGGATACAAAACCACGCTTTGGAATCCTTCGCTGGAGCGGCATTTGTCCACCTTCAAATCCGGGTTTTACCCCGCCACCGCTACGAGCATTTTGACCCTTATGACCTTTACCAGAAGTTTTACCTGTTCCGGAACCTGGGCCTCGACCAATACGTTTTCTATTTTTTGTTGAACCGGGAACCGGCTTGAGATTGCTTAAATCCATCTTGCTATCCTCTGCGTGTTATCAGTCTTCTACCGCAACCATATGTTCAACTTTTCGGATCATCCCACGTATTTCTGGGGTATCCTGCAAAGCAACTGTCTGATGCAGACGATTTAATCCAAGACCCTTAAGCACTTTGGCAAAATAAGCCTTACGACCAATCGGACTTTTTTTCAGGGTGACTTTTACTTCCGCCGCCATTATTTTGTTCTCCTAGTTCCAGAAACCCTTAAACCTTAGAAATACCACGACGGGTATAAATCTCTTCAGGGCTTTTGAGCATTTTCAGCGCACTCATTGTTGCCTTAACCACATTGTGTGGGTTATTTGACCCCAAACATTTGGTCAAGATATTTCCTATTCCGACTGCTTCCAGAATTGGACGAACAGCTCCACCAGCAATAACACCAGTACCATCAGAAGCTGGTTTCAAAAGAACCCGTCCTGCACCATATTTGCCGATAACATCGTAAGGGATGGTTCGGCCTTCCTGGATAGGTACTTTTATTAAACTCTTTTTGGCCTGTTCAACGCCCTTACGGATCGCCTCTGGGACCTCTTTTGCCTTACCTAAACCGTAGCCAACATGACCATTCCCATCACCAACGATGACAAGGGCAGAGAAACTAAATCTACGTCCACCTTTAACAACCTTGGAGTTACGATTGATATGGATGACCCGGTCAGTCAATTCTAATTCATTGGGATCAATGTGCAGCACAAACATTCTCCTCTAGAGCTTCAATCCGGCTTCTCTTGCAGCGTCAGCAAGAGCTTGAATGCGGCCCTGATACAGAAAACCGTTACGGTCGAAAACAACATTGGTAATATTCTGGTCAAGAGCTTTTTTAGCAATTGCACTTCCAACTGCCTTAGCCGCATCTACATTTCCACAACTAACCAATTCAACATCCTTGCCAAGTGATGAAGCTGCAACCAAAGTCTTGCCAGTTCCATCTTCAATAATTTGCGCGTAAATATGTTTAGCGCTACGGAAAACTGAGAGCCGAGGGCACTCACTCGTTCCACGTATCTTTTTTCTAACCCGTGCCTGACGCTTCAGTCTTGATACACGCCTCTTTTGGGAAACATCCACTGTTATGCTCCTTACTGAAATTCTTACTTACCTGTTTTACCAGCCTTACGCAAGATATGCTCATCTGCATATTTGATTCCCTTACCCTTATAAGGCTCGGGCTTACGATACGAGCGAATCTTTGCAGCGGCAGATCCAACAAGCTGCTTATCAATCCCCGTAACGGAGAGTTTGGTCTGTTTTTCGATCTCTACATTTATTCCATCAGGGAGCTCATAGACAACGGGATGAGAATACCCAAGAGACAAAGTCAAGACATTTCCATTGATCTCAGCACGATAGCCAACACCATTAATTTCCAAATTCTTTTTAAATCCGACAGTTACACCGACAACCATATTGTTAATCAGAGCCCTTGTCAAACCATGCAATGCTGCATCCTGCTTACTATCAGACGGCCTTGTAACTTTGACCTGATCAGCTTCAACCGCAATGGCCATTCGCTCATGTAGCTCTTGCGAAAGTGAACCCTTAGGGCCAGCAACTGTCATATTATTTCCGTCAAGAGAAATCTTGACATCCGCTGGAATAGCGACTGGTAATTTACCGATACGTGACATTTTGAAGCTCCTTGTTCTGCTATTACCAAACGGTACAAATAACTTCGCCACCTACGTGAGCCTGGCGAGCAGAAACATCATCAAGAACTCCTATGGATGTCGACAGTATCGAAGCACCAAGGCCGTTCTTTACCCGTGGAATATCATCCTTACCAACATAGACACGACGCCCTGGGGTAGAAATACGCTTAATTTCATGGATGATCGGTTCTTGATTATCATCATACTTCAGATAGATTCGCAGGATGCCCTGCTTACTATCACTAATAACCTTAGAATTCTTAATATAGCCAAGGTCTTTCAACGCAGTAGCAACTGCAACCTTAACGTTACTCGACGGCATATCAAGTTTAGCGTGACCTGCCGTCCCAGCATTACGAATGCGGGTCAGCATATCAGCCATCGGATCTGTCATAGACATAGGTGGATCTCCTTCTTGCTGTTACCAGCTGGACTTGACAACACCAGGGACTTTTCCTTCGGATGCCAGTTTCCGCAGACATATTCTGCACATATCAAACTTGCGATAATAAGCGCGCGGACGGCCACATATCGGGCAGCGATTGTACTCACGCACCGCAAATTTCTTAGGCCGTTTTGCTTTGGCTATCATTGATTTCTTCGCCACTATATCCTCCGCTCTTCAGCTTTATTTTCTAAACGGCATGCCGAGGCCAGTCAATAGAGCTCGACCTTCCTCGTCAGTTCTAGCCGTTGTTACAATCGTGATATTCAAACCGGAAACTTGAGCAATTTTATCCAAGTCAATTTCCGGAAATATTAACTGTTCACGAATACCCATGGTGTAATTACCCCGCCCATCAAAAGCCTTAGCAGAGATCCCCTTGAAGTCACGAACACGAGGCAAAGCAACATTAACCAAGCGGTCAAGGAACTCCCATGCTCGATCCTGACGCAAAGTCACACATGCCCCGATAGACATCTCTTCGCGCAATTTAAATCCTGCAATCGATTTCTTAGATTTAGTAACTATGGGTTTCTGCCCGCTGATCCTTGCTAGCTCATCAACAGCAGATTCAAGGAGCTTGGGATTCTGTATTGCCTCACCAAGGCCCATATTCAGAACAACCTTCTCAATCCGAGGAACTTCCATAACGGTCTTATACTGGAATTCCTTCATCAGGGCAGGTACTTGATCCTCAAGATATGCCTGTTTCAATCTGGCCATCAAACTCTCCGTTTATTTATCAACGCTCTCGTTACACTTCTTGCAATAACGAGTTTTAGTACCATCCTCAAGCAACCGAACACCCGTACGCGTCGCCTGGTTACAAGAGCCACAAACAAGCATAACATTCGAAATACTCAATGGAGCTTCCTTCTCAACTATCCCACCTTCAGGATTAAGTTGATTGGGACGAGTATGGCGCTTAATAACGTTAAGGCTTTCAACAACAACGCGTCCTTTACCAGGAAGCACACGTAAAACCTTGCCAGTTTTACCTTGCTCTTTCCCAGCAAGAATCTTCACAATGTCATCTTTCTTGACATGTAATTTAACAATAGACATGCTTTGATACTCCAACTATTTAAATTTATATAACTTCGGGAGCCAACGAAACAATCTTCATAAAGTGTCGAGCTCGCAATTCCCGAGCAACGGGCCCAAAAATACGAGTACCAAGCGGCTCATTTCCTGTCCCTACAACAACAGCAGAATTCCCATCGAAACGGATAAATGATCCATCAGGACGTGGCACCTCTTTAGCGGTACGAACAACAACAGCACGAACGACATCACCCTTTTTAACTTTAGAATTAGGCAATGCTTCCTTGACACTACAGATGATAATATCGCCAATACCGGCGTACTTGCGCTTAGACCCCCCTGGAACCTTAATACAACACAGTTTTTTGGCACCAGAATTATCAGCCACGCTAAGCATGGTTTGCATTTGGATCATACTAAACTCTCCTACGCGGTAACGGCTTTTTCCAAAACCTGTCGCACCCGCCAGCGTTTACCCTTAGACAATGGCCTTGATTCAACAATGAGAACTTTATCACCAACATTACAACTGTTAGTCTCGTCGTGAGCCTTACAGCTTACTTTACGTTTGATGAATTTCTTGTAAACACTATGCTTGACCAAATCATCAACCCTGACAACAATTGTCTTGTCCATCTTGTCGCTGACGACAATACCGACTCGGGTTCTTCTGTTACCTCGTTCTAGGCTCATTTTTCCTCACACACTTTAAGCATTCAGCTTAGCAGAAAGAATTGTTTTCACCCGAGCAACATCTCTACGTACTTGTGATACCCTAGCCGTATTTTCAAGATGTCCAGTATGCAACTGAAACCTCAGGTTAAATAATTCCTGCTGCAGCTCTTGAGTTTTAGTTTGCAATTCCTCAGCACTGAGATCTTTGATTTCATCAACTTTCATCGCCAACCTCCCTTTTAACAAACTTTGTTCTAATGGGCAGCTTATGGGCACCCAAACGGAAGGCCTCGCGGGCCACTTCTTCAGTCACACCCTGCATCTCATATATAATATGACCAGGTTTAACAACAGCAACCCATTTTTCCGGTGAGCCTTTACCTTTACCCATCCGAGTTTCAGCAGGTTTACTGGTTAACGGCTTATGTGGAAACGAACGAATCCAAATTTTACCACCACGTTTAATATAGCGGGTCATCGCACGACGCGCAGCTTCAATTTGACGTGCGGTAAGCCAGCAACATTCTAAAGCCTGCAAACCATAATCACCAAAATCCACATTGGTACCACGCGACGCTTGACCGGTCATCCGACCAGTAAACTGTTTTCTACGCTTAACTTTTTTAGGCATCAACATTACAAACTACTCCTGATCAGCCAGCCGGCTGTACTTTCTCTTTCCCCAGCACTTCACCCTTGAAGATGAGTACCTTTACCCCAATAATTCCGTAGGTTGTTTTAGCTTCTGCAAACCCATAGTCAATATCGGCACGTAATGTATGAAGAGGGACACGACCTTCACGATACCACTCAGTACGACTCATCTCAGCACCACCAAGACGTCCAGCACAATTGATCTTGATCCCCTTAGCACCAAACTTTAGCGCCATACTGACACTGCGCTTCATCGCACGGCGGAAAGCAACGCGTCTTTCAAGCTGCAATACTATATTTTCAGCAACCAACTGGGCATCAACTTCTGGCTTACGCACTTCTTGAATATTAATGAAGCACTCATCATCAGTGATCTTAGCAAGATCCCTCTTAAGCACTTCAACTTCTGCTCCTTTTTTTCCGATAATAATTCCCGGGCGGGCAGCAAAAATATTAATTTTCACCTTATTTGCAGCACGCTCTAACTCAATCTTAGAAATGCCGGCATGATACAACCGCTTTTTAAGAAAATTGCGCAGCTTCAAATCAGCATGCAACTTTGTGGAATAATCAGAATCCGCATACCAGCGGGATTCCCAAGTCCGGTTAATTCCCAGACGAAATCCTATCGGATGAACTTTCTGGCCCAAAGGGGATACCTCCTCGACTTACTTCACATCCAGAACCACAGTAATGTGGCTGGTAGGCTTACGAATTCGGCTGGCACGACCCTGAGCACGGGGCATAAAGCGCTTCAGAACAGGGCCCTGATCAACCATAACTGTTTTTACAAACAGTTGGTCAACATCAGACACACCGCCCTGCTCAGCATTAGCAACAGCAGACTTCAACAGTTTAGACAAAATAGGTGCGGTTTTCTGCGGGGAAACCTGAAGGATATTCATCGCATCCTGAATCCCCTTACCGCGAACCATATCAACAACGAGCCTCGCCTTGCGTGGTGAGAGTCGCACATTTCTTAATTTTGCTTGTGATTCCATTTCTTGGTACTCCTGCCAGAAATTTCGGTGCTTTTATCTGACTTTACTCTTCCTGTCACTTCCGTGCCCATAATATGTCCGGGTCGGTGCGAATTCACCCAACTTATGTCCAACCATATTCTCACTGACAAAAACCGGGATGAACTTTCTACCATTATGAACGGCAAAAGTCAGACCAACAAATTCAGGAATAATGGTCGAACGGCGCGACCAGGTTTTAATCACCTTGTTGCGACTGGCATCACCTTCGAGATTCACATTACGTAATAGGCTCTCTTGAATATAAGGCCCTTTTTTGACTGATCTTGCCACAAGTTTCTCCTAGAGGCTTAAATTACTTTTTATTCCTACGACGAACGATAAATTTATCAGTCCGCCTGTTACTTCTTGTCTTATAACCCTTAGTTGGAACGCCCCATGGAGTAACCGGGTGACGACCACCCGAGCTCTTCCCTTCACCACCACCATGTGGATGGTCAACAGGGTTCATAGCAACACCACGAGATTGAGGACGCTTTCCTAACCAACGGTTACGACCAGCCTTACCAATCTTGATCTTTTCAAAATCAAGGTTACCAACCTGACCTACCGTCGCACGACACTCTTGCATCACCAAGCGGACTTCTCCAGAAGGGAGCCGCAACTGAGCATAACGACCTTCTTTTGCAGCAATCATGGCATACGCGCCAGCACTTCTTGCCAACTGGCCACCCTTACCAACCTTTAGTTCAACATTGTGGACCCATGTTCCTAAGGGAATAGAACGAATGGTCATCGTATTTCCAGGACGAATATCAGCTGAGTCACTAGCAATAACATTATCGCCTACATTCAAACCATTTGGCGCAAGGATATATCGCTTTTCGCCATCAACATAGAACAACAACGCAATTCGTGCACTACGATTAGGATCATATTCAATCGCCGCTACCCGAGCGGGCACTTCCAATTTATCACGACGAAAATCTACGATACGATATTGACGCTTATGACCACCGCCAGTATGACGCTTGGTTATACGCCCGGAATTATTACGGCCACCAGAGCGCGTTAAAGGCGCCAGCAAAGACTTTTCTGGTTTACTCTTAGTGATCTCTTCAAAAGTCGAAGAGGTCATATGCCGCCGACCATCCGAGGTTGGATTAAACTTCTTGATACCCATATTAACTACTCCATACCTGCAAAGCGCACAGCCTTACACACCATAAAAGTCTATATTCTGGCCCTCAGCAAGGGTCACATATGCCTTTTTCCAATTATTACGTTGGCCTAAATTAGCACCAACCCGCTTCATTTTACCACGGAATTGAACTGTATTAACAGCCTTGACCTTAACATCAAAAGCCTTTTCAATTGCCTGTTTAATTTCAATTTTATTAGCGCTACGATTAACCTCAAAAGTGACGATTTGCGAGGTCTCCTTAAGCAAATTTGCTTTTTCGGAAATCAATGGCTTGCGAATTATCTCATACAAGGGTTTCATTTCTTCAAAGCTCCTTCAATTTCATTCACAGCAGCATCAGTCAAAATCAGATTAGGGTACTTAAGAACATCATAGACATTGATCCCCTCAGCACGCAAAACTTTGATGTTATGAAGGTTACGGGCTGAAAGTTCAACCGTAGAATCTGCCTGATCAATCACAACAAGGACACCTTCGACCTCAAATTTTTGGATCATTTGATCAAAAGATTTGCTGCTTATTTTATCCATAGAAAATGCGTCTACTACAATAAGCTTATCTGCTTTAAATCGCACTGAAAGCGCACTACAAAGAGCTGACTTCTTAACTTTACGATTTAGCTTAAATGCGTAAGAACGAGGAGATGGGCCGAAAGCAGCACCACCACCAACAAAATGAGGAGCCCGGATGGTTCCCTGACGGGCGTTACCAGTACCTTTTTGTTTATAGGGCTTTTTGCTTCCACCTGCAACCGCACTACGGTTTTTAGTTGCTGCCGTACCCTGACGTCGCGCTGCAAGTTGGTAACGAACCATGTCATGCAAAAGATATTCTTTAACTTCAGTATTAAAAACGTCGTCAGCGAGCTCACGTTCGCCTACCTGTTTTCTATCCTGACCATAAATTGTTACTGTTGCCATCTTATTACTCCTAAATCCGTAGAATCTAAGCCTTGATCCCTTTGCGGATTTCAATCAAACCATTCTTTGCCCCAGGGACAGCACCACGAACAAAAATAAGGTTTTGCTCAGGGCGGATATCAACAACAATCAAGTTTTGCGTGGTCACACGAACATTACCTAATTGCCCAGGCATCTTTTTACCTTTAACAACCTTGGCAGGCCATGCGGACTGACCGATAGCGCCGGGTCTACGCTTAAACATAGATCCATGAGTAGCGCGTCCGCCGGAAAAACCCCAGCGCTTGATGACACCCTGAAATCCCTTACCTTTGCTGGTTCCAGTAATATCAATCCTGTCACCGGGACTAAAGATCTCACAGGAAATTAAATCACCAACAGCACACTCACCAGCAAGATCAAATTCACGCACATAGGAAAAAGCACCCTTGCCCACCTTCTTAAAATGTCCCATTTCAGGCTTATTGACTCGCTGTGAAGATTTTTCATGAAAGCCAAGCTGAACTGCCTCATATCCGTCGTTGGCAGAAGTCTTTTTTTGCAACACAACACACGGACCAACCTCCAGCACTGTTACTGGGATACGTTGTCCATCAGCTGCAAAAATCTGACTCATGCCTATCTTTTTACCTAATAATCCGTTGGTCATTACCACGCCCTTAAATCGTTATATAATATTTTATTTAGAGCTTTATTTCCACGTCAACACCTGCCGAAAGATCGAGCTTCATCAAAGCATCTACTGTCTGCTGTGTCGGATCCATAATATCGAGAAGACGTTTATGCGTCCTAATCTCAAACTGCTCACGGCTCTTCTTATCAACGTGCGGGCCACGCAGCACACAATATTTATTGATAATCGTTGGAAGCGGGATCGGGCCCACCAAACGAGATCCAGTACGCTTGGTCGTATCGACAATCTCTGCTACAGCCAGATCGAGCAAACTATGATCATAGGCCTTCAAACGAATTCTTATTTTCTGAGTAGACATAAATTATAACCTCGTATTACTCGATAACTTCACTAACCACACCGGCACCGACAGTTCGGCCACCTTCGCGGATTGCAAAACGCAGTTCTTTATCCATAGCTATCGGGGTGATCAGCTCTGCCGTCATGGCAATGTTATCACCGGGCATAACCATTTCTACGCCTTCAGGCAGCTCTACGATTCCGGTCACATCGGTGGTCCGGAAGTAAAACTGAGGACGATAGCCTTTGAAGAATGGGGTATGAC
>JAOZLQ010000210.1 GCA_029934755.1 Desulfuromusa sp.
TGAAAAACTACTCCGCCTTGCTGATTGAATTTTTTACTTAGCCATTGTTTTTAAAGACAAAACTAAAATTTATTAAAACAAAATATAAGGAGAAATTATATGTATACAGAAAAAGTCATGGATCATTTTTCCAACCCACGTAACGTTGGTGAGGTTGAAAATGCTAACGGTATTGGTGAAGTAGGTAATGCTTCTTGTGGTGATATTATGAGGATTTCACTGCAGGTTGAAAATGATGTGATTCAAGATGTTAAATTCAAAACTTTTGGCTGTGGTGCTGCGATTGCGACGTCCTCGATGGTGACTGAAATGGCGATTGGCAAAACCATTGATGAAGCTTTGATATTGACTAATCAGGCAGTTGCTGAAGCCCTGGATGGCTTGCCACCAGCAAAAATGCACTGTTCCAATCTGGCTGCTGATGCCTTGCATGAAGCAATTAAAGATTATAGAAATCAAAACTCTTAGGATGAACTCTTAGAGTTTAACTTTAACTTTTAAAGGGGTTCTGCAATATGTGGAACCCTTTTTTTGCAATTTGAGGAATATGTGAAAAAACGGGTTGTTGTCGCTATGAGTGGCGGTGTCGATTCATCTGTTGCTGCTGCACTATTGAAAGAGCAGGGCTTTGATGTGGTCGGTTTAACAATGCACCACTGGGATGCTTGTGCTAAAGAAGACGAGGGGGAAATCTGTCACTCTAACACTGCGGTTGCCGATGCTAAAAAAGTTGCTGAACAGCTACAGATACCTTTTTTCTCCGTCAATTTTGAAACTGATTTTCGCCAGCAAATTATAAGTCGTTTTTGTGCCGAGTATTTTGCAGGGCGTACTCCTAACCCCTGTGCTGTTTGCAATAAAAAAATTAAATTTGGATTGCTTCTGGAAAAAGCTTTGGAATTAGATGCTGATTATCTTGCTACGGGGCATTATGTATCTCTTGCAGAGAAAGAGGATCGACTCTTTATCCGTAAGGGAGATGATCCTCAAAAAGATCAGAGCTACTTCCTTTTTACTCTTAACCAGAAGCAGCTCTCCCATTGCCTGTTCCCTTTAGGGCAATTGACTAAACAGCAAGTGCGAGAGCACGCGATTCGGCTTGGCTTGAAAGTTGCCGAAAAGGTCGAAAGTCAGGATCTATGTTTTATCCCTGACGGAGATTATATTGGTTTCTTGGAACAAGAACAGGGCTCAGAGCAATTGAATGGTGATATTGTTCATGTTTCAGGTCAGGTTCTTGCCCATCATCAAGGGATCTATCGTTATACCATTGGGCAACGTAAAGGTCTGGGGATCGGCTGGTCCGAACCTCTCTATGTTGTTGGGATTGATCCTGTGAAAAAACAGGTTATTGTCGGTGAAAAAGAGCATCTCAGCTGTTCCGAAATGTTGGTTGAGCAATGTTGCTGGAGTATTCTTGCACCAATGACATCCTTTAAAATAAAGTGCCGTATCCGTTATCGTCATATCGAAGTCTCTGCAATGGTTGAATTGCGAGAAGGAAATCGGGTGAAGGTTGTTTTTGACACACCTCAGGAGGGTATCACTCCCGGGCAGGCAGCGGTATTTTATGCCGATGATCTGGTCATTGGTGGCGGCTGGATTCAATGAGTACATCAGTTTCTATTGTCACTTTGGGATGTAAAACCAATCAGTTTGAATCCGCGGCAATGAGCGAGCAATTGTCCCAGGCTGGATATCAGCAGGTTGATTTTGATGATGGTGCTGAGTTGGTTGTTGTGAACACCTGTACTGTGACCGCTGCGACCGATGCCCAATCGCGTAAGCTGATTCGTCGAGCCAGACGTCTCAACCCGCAGGCTCGCATTGTTGTCACTGGCTGTTACGCACAAATAGATCCACAAAGTTTAAATAAGTTGCCCGGTGTCTCGCTGGTAATCGGTAATAATGAGAAGGGGCAACTACTGGAATGTCTGCTTAATAATAAGGAACCTGGGCAAATACAGGTTTCCGATATTCGTAACAGCAGAACGATTGAGCCCCTCAGTTTAACCGGTTTTGACCGTCGCAGTCGGGCTTTTGTCCAGATCCAGAATGGCTGTGATGCCTTCTGTTCCTACTGTATTATCCCTTATGCTCGTGGTCGCAGCCGTTCAGTTCCAATTTCAGATGTTGTCAGCCAGATTGAAAAACTGTCCGCTAATGGTTACCCCGAAATTGTTCTGACCGGTATCCATATTGGTCATTATGGACAGGATTTCCAACCGAAGGTTGATTTGTTGACGTTGTTGAAGAGTATTGAACAATCGAGCTTTATGGGCCGTCTTCGCTTGGGCTCAATTGAGCCAACTGAACTTTCAGAAACTTTGTATCATTATATTGCTGATTCCGACTGGATCTGCCCCCACTTTCATATCCCGTTACAAGCGGGTAACGATGAAATTTTACGGCGGATGAATCGTCATTATTCAACAGATTTTTTTGCTGCATTGATTAATAAAATTCATAGTCTACGCCCTGATGCTGCAATTGGTTTAGATGTTATTTCCGGATTCCCCGGCGAAACTTCTGCCCAGTTTGAGCATACTTGTCGGTTTCTTGAAAAACTTACTTTTAGCCATCTACATGTTTTTCCATTTAGTCAACGGACTGGAACCCCTGCCGCTGAGATGCCTGATCAATTGTCTGGAAAGGTCATTAAAACACGGGCTGCTCTTTTGCGGGAGATTGGTGCGCATAAGAAACGCCTGTTTTTAAGTCGTTTTGTCGGTTCACAGCTTGAAGTTGTTGCTGAGGGAGGGGAGGTTGATAGGTTGCGAAAGGGCCTATCGCAGAATTACCTGCCAGTATGGGTTCCATCTGAATTTGCCCAACCGGGTGAGCTGTATACGGTAAGAGTCGATAGCCTGTTTAAGGATGGATTCTTGGGGCAGTTAGTTTGAGCGTGTTTATATTACTAGATCAACTTGACATAATAGACCGTTAAGGTTATAAAAAATTCATGTTTGTACGATCTTTTATTATACCAATTTTTGTTTTGTTAATTTTACTGGTTATCCCTCAAACAGGAGTGGCGGGGATATATCGTTATGTTGATGAGCAGGGTCGGGTTCATTTCACCAATGTCCCAACAACGACTAAATTTCGTTTTTACCGGGGAGAAGGTGAAAAGTACCGTTTGGAATCACTTATTACCCATTTTGCGCAGAAGTTTAAGCTCGATAGATCACTGATCAAGGCGGTTATTAAGGTTGAAAGCAATTTCAACCCGCAGGTTGTTTCAACCAAGGGAGCACAGGGGTTGATGCAGCTTATGCCAG